>JAJXVK010000083.1 GCA_021782155.1 Pseudomonadota bacterium | reverse complement strand
CATCTTGAAGCCGTACCAGTCGGCCCAGACCGCCGAGCAGATGTCGTTTTCCTTGAGCAGGTCGCCGATCTTGTAGGCCTCCACCGCGTGGTGGAACGCGGCGACGTGGTAGCCGAACTCCTTCGACATATCGATCACCTGCGCCATCTCGTCGGCGCGGTAACAGTGGTTCTGGACGAGGATCTTGCCGTCGAGCACACCGGCCAGCGTCTCCATCGCCAGATCGCGGTGGTCGAGCTTCCCCTCGTCGCGCTTCTTCCTGTATTCAACCGCCTTGATCCAGGTCTCGCGGTCGACCGCGAAGTTGCCCATGCGCGTCATCGGCATACGGCCCTTCGAGCCATAGACCCGCTTGGGGTTCTCGCCGCAGGCCATCTTGAGGCCATAGGGCGCGCCGGGGAACTTCATCGACTGGACGGTGCGTCCGGGCACGTTCTTGAGCACAACCGAGCGCCCGCCCATCAGGTTGCCCGAACCGGGCAGGATTTCGAGGCTCGTCACCCCGCCGTTGACCAGCGCGCGGGTGAATCCGGGGTCCTGCGGCCAGACCGAGTGTTCCGCCCACACGTCGGGTGTAGTGGGATTGGTCATCTCGTTGCCGTCGGCCATCGCATCGACGCCGGGGCTGGGATATACGCCAAGGTGGCTGTGGATGTCGATCACGCCGGGGGTGACGAACTTGCCGCGCCCGTCAACCCGGTCATAGCCCTCGGGGATCGCGGTGTCGGGCCCGCCAACCGCCAGCACCTTGCCGTCGGCGACGATCACCGTGCCGTTCTCGATCTTCGCGCCGGTGCCGTCGAACACCGTCGCGCCGGTGATCGCCACCGGGCGGCCCGGAAAGGGTTTGTAGGTCGAGGGATAGGGATTCTCGTTCAGCGGCGCGGCGTCACTGACCGCCGCATCCTTCTTGTCCTTGTCCTTCGCACCTGCCGGCGTCGTGCCGATGGCGAGCGCCAGCGTGATCGCGGCCGTGGTCACGGCCCTGCCCATTCGTTTCATGTCCCGGAACTTCCCCATTCTTTCGTTTGCTCAGCTGACTTGCGGCAGCGCTCCTTCGACGTTTTCTCCCTCGCCGCCGCCATAGACGCCGGCCTGGTCTCCCGGACTGACGCGGTCCGCAAGCGTGTCGAGGTGCATCCAGCGCTTCACGTAGGGCGAAACCAGCAGCACCACGACAGCGACGCCTATCGTGATCCAGCCGATCTTCGAATAGATTGCCAGCGTCAGGTCCTTGCTCATCTCGCCGCCCTCGCCGCCGGTCGCCTCGCCGATCTTGCCCGCGACGAAGTTGCCGACCGCGGTCATGTAGAACCACGCGCCCATGATCAGGCTGCCCAGGTGGAGCGGCGCAAGCCGGGTCATCGCCGAAAGGCCGACGGGCGACAGGCACAGCTCGCCGGTGGTGTGGAGCAGGTAGATCAGGAACACGAAGAGAACCGGCGTCATCGCCGCCACGCCGACCGCCCTTGCTCCCCATACGAAGACGAGGAAGCCGAGACCCACCTGTACCAGCCCGAGCCCGAACTTGGCCGGCGCCGAAGGCTCGAGCCCGCGCTTGCCGAGCCAGGTCCACAGACCGGCGAAGACCGGGCCGAGCAGCACGATGTAGATCGGGTTGATCGACTGGAACAGGCTGGTCGGCACCCCGCCGCGATCGACGAACTTTTCGGTATAGAGCGACAGCGAGCCGCCGGCCTGTTCGAACAGGCCCCAGAAGATCGGGTTGAGCGCGATCAGGAACAGGATCGCGAAGATGCGCTCGCGCGGCTCCTTGGGCAGCTTCCAGGCCTCGTAGAGCACGAAACCGAGCAGGGCGACGCCCGTGACGATCAGCAGCACCTGGATCACGCTCTGGTACTGGATCAGCGCCCAGATCACCGCGACCGAGGCTGCGCCGACGGCGTAGAGCATCGTCTCATGCCGCCGGTCGAGCGGAGCGGGCGGTTCGCCCTTGCCCTTCAGCGAGGCCTTGCCGACCACGAAGATGATCAGGCCCAGCACCATGCCGATGCCCGCGAGCCCGAAGCCCCACGACCAGCCGATCGTCTCGCCGAGATAACCCACCAGGATCGTGCCGAGCGCCGCGCCCGAATTCACGCCCATGTAGAAGATCGTATAGGCCGAATCGCGCCGGTTGTCCTTCATCGCGTAGAGCTGGCCAACGATCACCGAGATGTTGGCCTTGAGGAATCCCGAGCCGACGATGATCAGCGACAGCGCCAGCCAGAACACGTTGATCGCGGGGTCCGCCTGCTTGACCAGAGGGTCGGTCACGCCCTTCATCCCTTCGTAGGCCATGAACAGGTGGCCGAGCGCGAGCACGATGCCGCCGAACAGCACGGCCTTCCTCTGCCCCAGCCAGCGGTCGGCGATATAGCCGCCAAGCACCGGGGTGATGTAGACGAGGCTGGTGTAGGACCCGTAGATCAGCGACGACTTGCCATCGTCGAACAGCCAGAACTTCGTGAGGTAGAGGATGAGCAGCGCGCGCATGCCGTAATAGGAAAAGCGCTCCCACATCTCGGCGTAGAACAGCACGAACAGGCCGCGCGGGTGACCCACGACCTCCTCGCTCTTGCGCGCGGCGATGATCCCGCCCGCGGCGAGGAGCGCGAACAGCGCGACCGCGCCGATCGCCGCGATCCAGTCGCCTTCGTTCCACGACGCCATGCCCTTCATGCGAACCCTTCCTGCTTCCCTCTTTGTCCCGGCACCCCCGCCCGGCAGGCAAGGGAAGCGCCAACCTAACCGGCGAATCGGGCGACGGAAGCGTTTTGTTGCAACTGCGACGAATTGGCAGCGATCGGCGCCTGTGGTGACGGCCCGCTGCAATTTTCGATCGCTTTGTGGCGCGGAGCGCGCAACGGCCTTGCCCGATGTGCTGTATTATGGCACTGTCACACCTCAATGAGAACGCACCTGACATGAGCAGCGCCGGCCGCCCCGTCTATCTCAAGCTGCGCGACCAAATCGCGGCCGCGATCATCGACGGCCGCTATCGCGAAGGCGAATTGCTCCCGTCGGTGCGCGCCTTCGCCGCGGAGCAGGGCGCCAATCCGCTGACCGTCGCCAAGGCCTACCAGCAGTTCCAGGCCGAGGGCCTGATCGAAGTCCAGCGCGGGGTGGGCATGTACGTCGCGCCGGGCGCCGCCGAGGCGCTGCTGAGGTCCGAGCGCGAGAGCTTTCTGGGCGAGGAATGGCCAGAGATCGCCACGCGCATCCTGCGGCTGCGGATCGACCCCGCGGAGCTGCTCCAGACCGTGCGCTGACCCGCATCGCTGCTGCACCGCACGGTTTATTCAAGACAATTGTCAATTTGTCTCCAATCTGGCACACTCAAGTCCGCGCGCAGGGACCGCAAGTACTTTCTGGATCGCGAAAAGCTGTTACCGGGATGAAGGTTCCGGGGCTACGTTAGGGGATGCGATGATCAGATCAGAATTGCTGCAGCAGTTGTTGCAAGAAAGCCCGGACCTCAGGGGCGAGGAAGTCGAGCGCGTGGTCGACGTGTTCTTCGACGAGATCGGGCGAAGACTGGCGGAGGGCGGACGCGTCGAATTGCGCGGTTTCGGTGCGTTCTCGACACGCGAGCGCGATTCCCGCAAGGGCCGCAATCCGCGCACCGGCGACACGGTCGAAGTGCCGGCCAAGCGCGTGCCCTACTTCAAGCCCGGCAAGGAAATGCGCCAGCGCCTGAATCCCTGAGCGCCGGAGGACCGCCGCCCGCAGGCAGCGCAGCGCAGCGTTGCCGCCGGACGCGCCGTGTGCCATGGCGCGCAACCGGCCCCGGACCCCGGTGCCGCACGGACGTGGCGGAATGGTAGACGCAGGGGACTTAAAATCCCTTGGGCATAGCCCGTGCGGGTTCGAGTCCCGCCGTCCGTACCAGGCAATTGAGCCATTTTCGGCGTACTCCGGCATTATCCTAGAGCCAGACTGACCACGGTCGGGGTAATTTAGGGGTAATGCCGTCCTTCTCGGCAACGGCTGATGCGGTGCGCCGCTCCAAGGCACTGATGGCATCGTCTACGGCGCGATCAGCCATGTCAGCGTAACGCATCAGCATGGAAATCGTCTTGTGGCCGGTCACTTTTTGAACTGCGGGGAGGGGAGCGCCCGAGGCGGACTAGTGGTCCGATTCTGACATTCGATACCGTCTGCGGCTCGGTCGCGCTCGAATGTCAGAATCTCTCCGGACCACTGGAAACTTATGATTCTGGTGGATCGCTACCGCATGGCGCATGACATGCGGGGTCGCCTGATCCGGAGAAGGACCAGCCACTAACACAGCGCGGTTGAATGGGCCGTTGAAGTTCGTCGCGTACCCAGGCGGCGACCTCGAAGCGGGAAATACCCTTCTCGCAACAGGGCGCCTTCATCGAATGCGGCAAGTGGCTGCCCAGGAACGAACTGATCCGCGTCGGCACCGGCTTTGTGCCGCCGATCTACGCCAAGGTCCGCTGGCGAAATCACCCGCGCCATGGATTGATCTTCGAGCAGACCTTCCGCCTCGACGAACGCGGCAGGCTCGCCGCGCCGCACCAGTTTGCGCAGGCGATCACGCAGGCCGCCCGCATGTCGCCATCCCATCCGGCGCTGCCGCGCGCGATGAGCCGGGCCAGGCAACAATCTCCGGCGCGTTAACCATCCCTTATCCATTTTCCTTCACTCCCGGTCAGGACGAATGATGTCGTTTGGACGGGGGTAAAACGAACGTGACGAACGAAATGCCTACTGCTGCAGGGCAGCGCGATCGCGAAGTCGACGTTGCAATCATAGGCGCCGGACCGGCCGGTCTCACCGCCGGCTATCTTCTTTCGAAGCAAGGACTTAGCGTCGCCATCATCGAGAAGGACCCGACCTACGTCGGCGGCATCAGCCGCACGGTCGAGCACGAGGGCTATCGTTTCGATATCGGCGGGCACCGCTTCTTCTCGAAGAGCCAGCAGGTCGTCGACCTGTGGAACGAGATCCTGCCGAACGACTTCATCCAGCGTCCGCGCATGAGCCGCATCTATTACGAGGGCAAGTTCTACTCGTACCCGCTGCGCGCGTTCGAGGCGCTGGGCAACCTCGGCATCCTGCGTTCGACCGCCTGCATGGCGAGCTATGCCTGGACCAAGCTGTTCCCGGTTAAGCATGTCAGGAGCTTCGAGGACTGGACCGTCAACCAGTTCGGCAGGAAGCTCTATTCGATCTTCTTCAAGACCTACACCGAGAAGGTGTGGGGCATGCCCTGCGACGAGATGAGCGCCGACTGGGCGGCGCAGCGCATCAAGGGCCTGTCGCTGTGGGGCGCGGTGACCGACGGGCTCAAGCGGTCGCTCGGTCTCAACAAGCGCCCCAATGACGGGCAGGCGGTCAAGACCCTGCTCGAAACCTTCCGCTATCCGCGGCTCGGGCCCGGCATGATGTGGGACGCCGCGCGCGACTTCATCGAGGCCAAGGGCAACGAGGTCATCATGGGCCACGCCATGAAGCAGCTCGCGGCCGATGGTAACGGCGGCTGGCGCCTCTCGGCGACCGACGCCGAGGGCAACGAGACCGTGATCCGCGCCAGGCACGCGATCAGCTCGGCGCCGATGCGCGAGCTGGCCGCGCGCATCCACCCGCTGCCGCAGACCACGCTGCAGGCCGACCGCCTGCGCTATCGCGACTTCCTGACCGTGGCGCTCAAGATCAGGTCGGAGGACCTGTTCCCCGACAACTGGATCTACATCCACGACAGCAAGGTGCGCGTCGGCCGCATCCAGAACTTCCGCTCGTGGTCGCCCGAAATGGTGCCCGACGCGGGCGTTGCCTGCGTCGGCCTCGAGTACTTCTGCTTCGAGGGTGACGACCTGTGGGCTTCCGCCGACGAGGACCTCGTCGCGCTCGCCACCCGCGAGATGGAGACGCTCGGCCTCGTCAAGGGCGAGCAGGTCATCGGCGGCGCGGTGGTACGCCAGGAGAAGGCCTACCCGGTCTACGACGACGAATATGCCGCCAATGTCGCGGCCATGCGCGAGGAGCTGGAGGGTCTCTACCCGACGCTGCACATGGTCGGCCGCAACGGCATGCACCGCTACAACAACCAGGACCACGCGATGATGACCGCGATGCTCACGGTCGAGAACATTGTCGCCGGGGAACGCGTCTACGACATCTGGTGCGTCAACGAGGACGCCGAATACCACGAAGCCGGCGACGAGGGCGACGAGAAGGTCATCGCCAGCGGCCAAAAGGCGGTCAGCGAGGATCAGGCCGCCGCGCTCGCTTCGGTCCGCGACGTTCCGGAACGGATCACCGGCGAGGAAAAGCCCGCGGCCACGGGCCGCAAGGCGGCCTGACGTCCGGCGCCGTGACGAGGGGACATAGACGATGAGCGAAGTGCTGGTTCCATTCCTCCAGCGCATGCGGCAGGTCACCGTGCTGCGCTACCTGATCGCCAGCGCGGGAGCGCTGGCGGTCGACATGGGGACATTTCTCTCGTTGATGACCTCGGGGATGCCCGCGGTCGCGGCCTCGTCGGTCGGCTACGGCATGGGCATCGTCGCGCACTGGATCCTGTCGAGCCGCAAGGTCTTCGCCGACCAGGTCGCCGAGCGCGGCCCGGCCCGCACGCGGCAGAAGGCGATGTTCGTCGTCTCGGCGCTGATCGGCCTCGCGCTGACCACCGCGATCGTCTGGTCCGCGACGATGACCGGGTTCGATCCGCGCGCCGCCAAGCTGGCGGCCGTCGTCGCCAGCTTCACCGTCACCTGGATGCTGCGCAAGGCGGTCGTCTTCCGGTGAGCGCCATCACGGTCCCGATCCCCGCGCCGCAAGCCGCTCAGCGCGCTGCTGGCGTCATGACGCCGGCGCTGGTGCTGCGCATCGTGGTGTGCTGGCTGGCGCTCTGCGCCCTCCTGGCGGCGGTGCACTGGACTGATATCGTCGCGCACCAGTTCCCCGATCCCGATGATTCGCTGCGGCTTGTCCAGGTGCGCGACCTGATCGCCGGGCAGAGCTGGTTCGACGTCCACCAGTACCGCGTTGCCGCCCCTGCCGGCGTGCCGATGCACTGGTCGCGCATCGTCGACATCCCGCTTGCCGGCATGATCCTGCTGCTGCGCCCGCTGCTCGGCCAGCCGCTCGCCGAATATGTCACCTGCCTCGCGGTTCCGCTGCTGACGCTGCTTTGCGCGCTGCTGCTGATCGGCCGGCTTGCGGCCAAGTACTTCAACCATGAAATCGCGGGCCTGGCCGCGCTGACTGCAGGACTCGCCGCGCCGGCGATGTACCAGTTCCAGCCGATGCGCATCGATCACCACGCCTGGCAGATCGTCCTCGCACTTGCCGCGCTCAACGGCCTTGCCGCGCGCGATGCGAAGAAGGGCGGGCTGGTGATCGGGCTGTCGCTCGCCGCCTCGCTGGCGATCAGTCTTGAAAACCTGCCGCTCGCCGCGGTGTTCATCGCGGTCTGCGGGCTGCGCTTCCTGCGCGACCCGGCCCAGCGCGGCTGGCTGCTTTGGTCGATGAACGCGCTGGCCGCGGGATCGGTCGCCTTCTTCCTCTCGACGCGCGGGCTTTACGACCTTGCCCAGCATTGTGACGCCATCGCTCCTGTCCACCTCGCGATCTTCGCCTGGGGCGCGCTCGGCTGCACCGCGCTGGTCGCGGTGAAGCGGCAACCCTTGCTGGTTACGCTGGCGGCAGCCGGCGCGATCTGCGCCGGCGCGATCCTGATCATGCTGGCGCAGGCCCCGCAATGCACCCACGGTGCCTTCGCCGAGCTCGATCCGCTGGTCCGCAAGTACTGGTACGATGCCGTGCTCGAAGGCATGCCCGTCTGGTACATGCCGATCGCCGCGGCGGTGACGATGGTCGCGCTGCCGCTGTTCGGCCTGATCGCGACCCTTCGCCTGGCCCTGCGCGCCAGGAGCCGTTCCGAGGCGATATGGTGGCTCGACTACGCGCTGCTGCTCGCAGGAGCGCTGGTAATCGGCGTCTTCGTCGCGCGCGCTTCGGCCACCGCCTGCCTGCTGGCCGTAGCACCCGCCGCCTGGCAATTGCGCGACCGCCTCGATGCGGCCCGCGAGGCCAGGGGCAGGCCGCTTCGCCAGGGGCTCGCCTACCTCATCGTGGCGATGCTGCTGTTCCCTGCGACCCCGGTACTTGCCGTGGCGGCCATCCTGCCGGACGATACCACCGCCATCAAGGGCACCGGCTATGTCACCAATTGCGACTACGACAAGCTCGCGGCGGGGCTGAACCGCCTGCCCCCGACCGACATCTTCGCCCCGCTCGACATCGGCCCGCAGATCCTCGTGCAGACCTCGCAGCGGGTCGTCGCGACCGGTCACCATCGCGGCAACCTGGGCATGAAGGACGTGATCGAGGCGTTCATCAGCGATCCCGGCAAGGCCCGCGCCATCGTCAAGCGCCGCCACGCGACGCTGCTGGTGCTGTGCCCCGACATCGCGGAACCGGCGCACTACAGGCTCGCCAATCCGCACGGCCTGGCGGCAGACCTGCTAGCGGGCAGGACTCCCGGCTGGCTCGAACCGGCCGATGGCCTGGCGCCCGGCAGCAATTTCCGCATCTACCGGGTGCGCTGAACGCCGGTCAGAGCTCGTAACCGAGTTTCTCGACCCAGGGCGCGAGGATCGGCAGCACCGGCTCGAGGTGTTCGCGATAGCGCCGCCAGCGCTCGCGTGCATGCGCATAGATCGGCTGGCCGATCTGCGCGTAGCTTGCCGTGCGCACCACACCACGCGATCGCGCCAGCCGCTGGTTGTCGAGCGCCTCGCCGCGCCAGTCGAGGCCGAGGAATTCGACCAGCGGCCGCATCTCGCCTTCGAGGTCGGCGACCATGCGCTCGTAGCGCACGCGGTGGACGCGCACCGGCAGCAGGCTGGCCGCGCGCTCCCAGTGGGTGAACACCGCGACATATGTGCGCGCGGCTTCTTCCAGTCCGGTGAAGCTGCGCATCGCGCGGTTGAGCGTGAAGTTGGCGATGAAGCAGCTGAGCACCGCGTCGCACGGATGGCGCTCGACCAGCACCACGTCCGCTTGCGGGAACAGGCGGTGGATGTCGGGCAGCAGCGTCATGTGCAGCGGGTGCTTGTCGAGGATGCGCCGCCCCTGCGCGGGCCCGCCGCAGCGTTCCGCCGCGTCGCGATAGTGCGCGCGCGCATCGGCCAGCCGTCGCGGATCGGTCAACGCCGCGAGGCTGGGGCATTCCTCGCGTACCTCGCTCAGCATCGGCTGCTCCTCGAACACCTGCAACTCGCCATAGGCACCGAGCAGCGTGTCGAGCAGCGTGGTGCCCGAGCGCGGGAACCCCACGATGAAGGCTGGATCGCGCATTCCGTCCGCGATCGCGGGCGGCGGCGGCGGTGCGGCCAGCGCGGGCAGGGTTTCGAGCGAGGCCTCGAGCATCTCGCGATAGGTAGGCCCCGGCGGCGGCGGCGCTTGCCTGACCGATTCGCGGTTCATGGCGGTGAACTCCGCGAAGGCGGTATCGGCATCGCCCAGCCGGTCGGCGATTTCGCCGCGCAGTTGCGCGGTGCGCAGCGGGTTGATCGAGGCGGGAATGCGCACGGCATAGGCAGCCGCCTCCTCGTAGCGGTCCTTCCGTCGCAGGCTCCACGCGCGCAGGAAGTCCATCTCGGGCGTGTCGAGCCCGCGTGCCTCCGCTTCGGCCAGCAGCGCGTCGAGATCATCGAGGCGGGTCAGGTTCTCGTAGAGCAGACCCAGTTCGACGTGCGCCGATCCGAAGGTGGCCTCGTTTGCAGCGGCGGCGCGCAGGGCCTCGATCGCTTCGTCCATGCGCCAGTCGGCGGCCAGAGCGAGCGCGCGTTCGACTTCGAGCTCGTGATAGGCCGGAAAGCGGCGCAGGCCCTCCTCGGCCGCGCGCAGGCGCCTCTCGCGGTTCTCGACCCCGGTGAGCACCTGGCACCATGCGAGGAATATCTCCGGCGCGCTTGCCCCCAGCGACACCGCGCGTTCGAGCGCTTCGGCCGCACCGGGCCGGTCGCCGCGCTCGGCGCGCAGGTTTCCGAGGTTGTTCCACGCTTCGAAATCGCGCGGCTGGGCCGCGACGGCGGCTTGGTAGGCTTGTGCTGCAGCCTCGGCTTCACCCGCCTGCTGGTGCAACCAGCCGGCGAGCCGGGCGAGCCGGTGATGCCCGCCATGGTCGGCCACCAGCGCCAATGCCTCGCCGTTGCGGCCGGCCTCGACCAGGAGCGCCGCGAGGTTGCCGCGCACCGCGTGGTCCTGCGGGGTCAGCGCCAGATGGCGGCGCATCAGCGCCTCGGCCTCGTCGCGCCGGCCCAGCCGCAGCGCGGCGAGCGCGCCCATAGCCAGCGCGGGTAGCGAAGCGGGCTCTGCCGCAAGGACCTTTTCCGCGTTCGCCATCGCCGCGGGGAAATCTCCCGCGCGCAGGCCTTCGGCGGCGGCGCGGAGCAGGGCCTCGCTCATGCCGCGTCCTGCCGCGGCGGCGCGATGTCGAAGGCGACGGTCATGCGCTCCCCCTCACCGAACGGACGCGTGCCGTGCCAGGTGGTCGAGGGGAACAGTGCGAGGCGTCCGACCTTGGGTTCGATCGTGCGGAAGGCCTTGAAGTCCGGCAGGATCGAAAGGCACTCGCCGAAAGCCAGCCAGCCAGCCTCGCCGCCCCCACCACGGCCGATTCCCGCATCGCCCTCGGGCAGCGCGACGTAGAGCGCCGAGCTGAGCCAGCCCTGGTAGTGGACGTGGTCAACGTGGAAGCCCTTGCCCGTGAGCCGCACCGACCATGCGCCCGCGATGCGCAGCGGCTCGCGCACGCGCGGCAGGGTCGGATGGCGCGGATCGTGCGGCGGAAGCTGCACGACGTGCCGCGCGACGGTTTCGAGCAGCGCCTGGCGCAGCCGCCGGATCTCGGGCTCTTCGCGCGCCAGTACGTTGCCGTCGGTCTGCGTGCCGCCGCGCACCGACTGATCGAGCGGCTGGCCCTTGCCCGTGTGGATCGCGCGCAACACTTCGGCGAGCGTCGCCAGTTCGGCATCTGACAAACCGACATCGTAGCCGGCAATCAGCCGTTCGTCGCCTTCGAGCCACTCCCAGCGCGCATCGCCCAACAGGCGCCAGAGCAGCGCGCGGTAGGGCCACAGCGGCAGGTCGCCCTGTTTGCCCAACGGGCGCTCGGCCAGTCGCAGCGCCTCGTCGTGCCGGCCGAGGCGGATGAGGTTGCGGATCGGGAACACGCTGGCCTCGCCGTTCGCCGGGGCGGGCAACCGGTCGAACACCGCCTGCGCGGCCTGCGCGTCGCCGAGTTCGGACATCGCGATGGCTTCGAGCCGATCGAGCTCGGCACCACCGCCGATATGCTTTCGCGCCTCGCCGATCACGTCGCGAGCCGCCTGGTAGTCGCTGCCTTCGGACGCGATCTGGTACATCGCCATCCACACCTCGGCCTGGCGCGGAAGACGCGCCGCCGCCGCGCGCAAGGTGGCCATCCGCTTGCCTGCCGGATCGACAATCGCGGCGATGCGGGCATAGGTCCGGTGCGCC
>JAJXVK010000082.1 GCA_021782155.1 Pseudomonadota bacterium | reverse complement strand
TTCTGAAGGGCTTGGTAGCGGAGGAGGGATCCACAGACGCCACCTAAATACCTAATATTAAATGATAATTTATCCGATTCCCCCAGAAATACCCCCATTAATACCCCCAATATGGGTCCTTGCGACCAACCGATTCAAGCTTGCGGCAAGCTGCTTCTGGTAGCCAGTTCATGCCTCGAAGCGGCGCCTGATTTGGCGTTTAGGATCGAGATTAGAACCCGAATCGCCGCCTCGTTCACGCTGGCCGCAGCATAAATCGACACCCTCATTATCCCACGTTTTTGCTTTTTTGATAAATGTGGGATAAGGAGTGCCAATGATCCAGGTGCGCCCCTTCACTGACGAACAATCCCGGCTGCTGATCAATCTGCGCCAGCGTTATGAGGTGTGGATGGCAGCCGAGCAAGAGTTGGCTGCTATGCCCTATGATCTGCGGCGCAAGACTGTCACGGGATCGGTTTATCTCTATGAAATCCGAGACCGGAGCGGCAACGGCAAGAGCCTCGGAAAATTGGATGCGACGCGGGAAGCCCGGTTCGACGAATACCACGCGCGAAAGGACGCGCTGAAGACTCAGATCAAGGGGTTGCGTCGCGCGCTAGCTGAAAGCGCCGCACTTTACCGGGCGCTGCGACTACCAATGCTGTCGAGTGAGGCTGGCCCCATCCTGCGCGAATGCGACAGACGGCATCTGCTAGGATCGCACCTCCTGGTCGTCGGCACCAATGCCATTGCGGCCTATATGATCGAAGCCAATGGCTCGATTGCCCTGCCCGACGAGACCGAAGATTTTGATCTCGCCTGGGTCGCAGAAACTCCGGACGATGCCGAACGCCGGGTATGGGACATGCTCAAAGCCGTTGATCCAACCTTTACGATCAACAGCGAACGCGATTTTCAGGCGCGCAATGCCAAGGCCTACGAGGTTGAACTTCTAGTGGCTCCGTCGCGCGTGAACACGCTGGGAGCCAAGGATCAACCTCGGCCGGTACCGCTGCCTGAACAGGAATGGTTGCTGTTTGGCCGCCCGGTTGATCAGGTCATTGGATGTCGAGACGGCTCCCCCGCTCGCATCGTAGCGCCCGATCCGCGGTGGTTTGCGCTCCACAAGCTTTGGATGTCCCAGCAAGCCAAGCGTAATCCGCTCAAACGCCCAAAGGATCATAAGCAGGGTTTTGCGCTGCTCGATGCCGTAGCGACTGCAATGCCACATTACCCACTGGATGACGCGTTTGAGGCATCTCTTCCCAACGAACTGCGACCCTGTCTTGCGCAGTGGCAAAAACACCGGCGACCATTGGATCAAGCTGATTGGTGAGATGCGCGATAGGCCGCTTTATTCTGGCACCCATCCACAGGCCTTTCGCAAGCCGCATCAACGACGGGATGTGATGGGTAGGCTCAGGTATTGTCCTCGCCCGCATCCATCCCGCGAAAATGCTTCCGGGCATAGTCCGCCAGGACAGTCGCATGGTTGATGGTTCGATCACGAGCTGCATAGAGAAGGGTCACGTCTCCTCGTTCCAGCATCTGGTGAAGTTGCGCTACTGCCGCGCTGTTGGCGTCGAGTTCCTGTCGGTAGCGCATACCGAACTCGTCAAAACGCCGAGGCTCATGTCCGAACCACTTTCGCAACCCTGGCGTTGGCGCAATGTCCTTGAACCAGCAACCCAGATGCGCGGCATCGCGGCGCACGCCCCGTGGCCAGAGACGGTCGACAAGCACACGCTGGCCATCTTCCTCCGACGGCTCGTCGTATATCCGCTTGATCCGCAGCCGGCCAGACATCACTCGTCTTCGCGTCTATGGCCGATCCATGCGGGCGGATCGCTGGCTGGAAAGGATTCCATCGATGCTTCATCAACCCTGTCGAACGCATTGTCGATCGCGAGCAAGATCCTGAAGCGGCTTGTCACGTCCGCAATGAATTGATCCAGGCTTGCCGGATCATTCCCCGGCCCCGAAATTTGCCCAGCGAGTTGCGCCTCTGCGGCCATCACCTCGCGAACCAGGTCTGCAATATCCCGGCTTTCGGCGCGATGACGCTCGATGACGATGCGAGCGACCCGCTCCACGCGCTCGGAGACCACGACATTACCAGATGTACTATTCATCACTTCACGCCTTTCCGGCTGACAGCGACAGTTTCCAGGATGGTCACAATTGCATCATGTGCACCATCGTCATCAACCCGGCGAAGACGAGGCCAAAGATCATGAACATGGTGCCTGCAATTCTGAGGATGTAGGTCAACGGATCCTCGCCGAACCCATCCGGGCGAAAGGATGCGTCGGCATGCCGCGACCGAGTACACAGGCTGCGCACGTACTTTTGACGGAACGCCATGTGGAAGCCGATAACGGCTAGGACGAGCCCGAACAGATCAACACAGAGGAGATAGGCCGGCATGGTCACGTTCCTTTCTTTCCGCGCTCAGCGAGGACATTCACGCAGCGCATGCGCCAAGGCCCTCGGCCAGACCTGAGATCAGGTCATCTTCCGCTTCGAGACCAACTGACAGCCTCAGCAATCCGTCACCGATCCCGGCCACGGATCGGGCCTCTACGCCCATGTCGGCATGTGTCATGGTCGCCGGATGGGCGACCAAGCTTTCCACGCCGCCCAGCGATTCCGCGAGTGTAAAGAACCGCACCGCGCCGATGAAGCGCTGGACGGCCTCGACCCCACCGGCAAGCTCGAAGCTCAGCATCGCGCCGAAACCCCGCTGCTGGCGGCCGGCCATCGCATGACCGGAATGCGATGGCAGGCCTGGATAGTGAACCTTCGCAACGGCCGGATGATGTTCAAGGTATCGGGCGACAGCCATGGCGCTGATCTGCTGCCGTTCCATGCGGGAAAAAAGGGTCCGAAGACCTCGCAGGGTCAGCCAGGCGTCGAACGGTGCGCCCGCGCTACCCACGACATTGCTCCAATGGCGCAGTTGCTCGACCTGTGCCGGATCCGCCGCCACGACCGCGCCACCGATGACATCAGAATGGCCATTGAGATATTTGGTGGTCGAATGGATCACGAAATCGGCGCCGAGCGTGATCGGCTGCTGAAGCGCCGGTGACAGGAACGTGTTGTCGACCGCCACAAGCGCACCCGCGCCATGCGCCATGGCGCCAAGGGCGGCAATATCGACGATACGCATCAGTGGATTGCTGGGGGTTTCGATCAGGACGAGCGCCGGGCCATGCTCCAGTGCCGCAGTAAAGGCCGCCGTGTCCGCCTGATCGACCAACCGCAGCACGATCTGGCCCCGCTCGCCACGCGCCTTGAGCAGGCGCATGGTCCCGCCGTAGCAATCGTGCGGCGCAACCACGAGGGCACCAACGTGGAGACGGCTGACCAGCAGGTCGATCGCCGCCATGCCGCTTGAGGTAATGACCGCCCCTGCCCCGCGCTCAAGCCGGGCCAGGGCATCTGCCAGCAGGTCGCGGGTCGGATTGCCGGCCCGGCCATAGTCGTAGGCCCGCGCCTGATCGTAGCCCGTGAACTCGTATGTGCTCGAGAGATAGAGCGGCGGAGAAATCGCCCCGTAGGAGGGATCGCTTGCAACACCGTGGGCCGCCGCCACTGTTTCCGGTTTCGGGTCATGCTCGCTGCGGTCAGTCATTGAAATATCGCCTCTATCTTAGGCACTGAGCACCTGCATCGACATCGGCGATCTGCTCAGTTCCCCGACCAGTCGCCAACTCTCCGGGGCCAAGATATTCTCCGACGATAGCGATCCTTCCATGCGCTCGGCTTTCCTGACGCTTGGCTCCTTGACATGGCTCGGCCCGATTGACCCGGAACCTCGCCGGGCATTGGCGTCATGAAGCGGGTTTCACTCTGACAGGGAGAGTGAAGGCACCTTTCATATATAGCAAATGAATATTATTACAGTTTAAAAGCAATATATTTTATGGATTCTTGACACCTGCGTCATCCATTCCATCGCCCAGCTGATCCAGCACACCCGCCAGAAGCGGGCGCAAGCGGCGGATTTCATCGCGATGTACGGCGGATAATGCCGCCAGAATGTCGTAGGCCTTGGCCGTCAGACGCAGGACCGCGCAGCGCCGATCGTTCTCGGCTACCTTGCGCACAAGGAGTCCCAATGCCTCCAGCCGATCGACAAGGCCCGTCGCGCTGTTGGGCTTGAGGATCAGCCGTTCGGCGACGTAACCGACCGTCGCCTGATCAGGTTCGACAGCCCTGATCGCCAGAAGCGCCTGATGCTGCTGCGGGGTAAGCCCCACTTCGGCCGCGCGTGCTTCGCTGAAGGCGTGAAACTGGCGGATCGTGTGGCGGAATCTCGCCAGCGCCGCATAATCCGTGTCCCCCAGCGGCGGGTCGACAGCATTCACAGGCTACTCCTACTTGATATATATCGCACTACGATATAATCGCGCCCCACAACTTTGAAAGGCCCGATTTTCCGCATGTCGCTTACACCCACACGCGCCGTCGAGAGCCACCAGCCGGGCGACCATACGGCAGACATGCGCCTAGCGCTGCTGGCCGCGATGGCGCTCGTCGTCGGGACGGGCGGCGCGTTTGGCGCCTGGGCTCTGGTAAAGCTGATCGCGCTGGCCACCAACCTGTTCTGGTTCGGTCGCGTCTCGTTCAACCACTCGGTCATCACCGATGCGTCGGTCGGGCTGTGGATCGTCGTCATCCCGGTCATCGGCAGCCTCATAGTTGGCCTGATGGCGCGCTTCGGCTCCGACAAGATCCGCGGCCACGGCATCCCGGAAGCGATCGAGACCATCCTGTTCGGCGAGAGCCGTCTTTCGCTGAAAGTCGCGCTGCTGAAACCCCTGTCGTCGGCCATCTCGATCGGCAGCGGCGGGCCGTTCGGCGCGGAAGGGCCGATCATCATGACGGGCGGCGCCATCGGATCACTCTTTGCCCAGTGCTTCCACCTGAGCGCGGCGGAACGCAAGACACTGCTGGTCGCGGGCACCTCCGCCGGCATGACCGCCATTTTCGGCACGCCGCTTGCCGCCATCCTGCTTGCGGTCGAAGTGCTGCTGTTCGAGTGGAAGCCGCGCAGCTTCGTGCCGGTCGTCGTGGCGGCGCTAGTGTCCTTCGCCTGGCGGCCCGCCCTCATCGGTTCGGGAGTGATGTTCCCGGCGGCGATGACGATGGGGACCACAGGCTGGGAATTGCCGGCTTCCGCCGCGATCGGCGTGATCGTCGGCTTCGAGGCGATGCTGCTTTCCACCTCGCTATACCGGATCGAGGATCTGTTCCACAAACTGCCCGTCCACTGGATGTGGTGGCCCGCAATCGGCGCCGTCGTCGTGGGCCTGGGCGGGCTGATCGACGCGCATGTGCTGGGCGCGGGATATGCCAGCATCGCCGCCCTGCTGGACGGATCGCTGGCGCTCAAGGTCGTCGTCTCGCTGCTGGTCGTGAAGGCGCTGGTCTGGCTGATCGCGCTGGGCTCGGGCACTTCGGGCGGCGTGTTGGCGCCGCTGCTGATTCTGGGCGGCGCGGCGGGGTTCCTGATCGGACAGTTCCTGCCCGGCGCGCCCGGCTTCTGGGCGATGATCGGCATGGCCGGCATCATGAGCGGCGCCATGCGCGCGCCAATGACCGGGGCCCTGTTCGCGGTGGAACTCACCGGGCATTTCGAGGCGGTGCCGTGCACGATTGCCGCGGCGGGCGGCGCCTATGCCATCAGCGTGCTGTTGATGCGCCGATCGATCCTGACCGAAAAGATCGCGCGCCGCGGCCGGCATATCCTGCAGGAATATACGGTCGATCCGCTCGATTTGTTGCAGGCCGGCCAGTTGATGACCGCCCCGCCGCAAACGCTAGCCGGTTCGATGACAATTGCGGAAGCTGTGGCGTTCTTCACCACTGACGCCCGCCATCGCAGTTATCCCGTCATCGATCCAGCGGGACGCCTCATCGGTCTCGTCTCAAGGACAGACGCGCTTCGCTGGCAGATGGGCGAGGCCAGGACGGATACCACCTTGGCCGATGCCATCTCCGACGCAGCCCAGCCAGTCGCCTACCCGGATACACCCAGCGGGGTCGTAGCGGATCTGATCATCGAAACGGGTATCGGGCGTATTCCGATCGTGGATCGCATCACGCATTGCGTAGTGGGCATTCTTTCCCGCCAGGACTTGCTCAAGGCCCGCAGCGCGAACCGGCTTGCCGAAACCGGACGCAGTCGGTTCGTCAGCCGCAAAAGTGCTGCAAACGCGATGGGTCCGGCAGCGTCCTGAAGCCCGCGAGGGCTGCTGGGCGGCACCCCAACCGAATGCAGGGCTGCTCGCGCGCGCCGTTGCGTTAATCACAGGTCACGTTTCACATCAATTCACGAAGCTCCAGCCGCCGCGCGCAGGCCGGTGCGGATGCGGGCCATCACGCCCTGGTCGGCCTTGGTTGAATGGACCACATAGGCCGAATAGGAAAACTCGGGGCTGTCGGGCACGAGCTGAAGTCGCCCTTCCTCCAGGTAAGGCCGGATGAAGCCCTCACGAAAATATCCGCTTCCGCCGGCTGCGAGAATGTACTCAAGAGCGAGGGGGCCGTAACTGATCGATACCACAGCGTTGGGCTGGTCCGGAAAGGCGGCCTGATAGCTGGCCGCGAATTCCTCACCCCAATCGATGTGGACCTGATCCTCTGGTGCGAGCGGCCGACTGGCGGGAGTCGTGCGGGCTAGGACCAGCTTTTCCTCGAACAGGAGTTCGGCAATCACGCCGGGCCGGCGCGGCGCAGCATAGAGCACTGCCACATCCAGCGAACCGTCCTGGACTCGCTCCATCAGCCGCTCGGAGCTATCGATCTGCGTACTGATAGCAATCTCGGGACATTCACGACGCATCCAGAGCAGCCAGTGTCTGAGCAGCGGGCTCCACAAACTCAGTTCGGCGCCTATCGTGACGACCGTCTCGCGCCCCGGCGGCAGTGCCACGGCCCGGCGCGCGCGATCCCAGACCTGCACCAGCGTCGTCGCAAATCGCAGGAATTGCTCCCCGGCCGGGGTCAACTTGGCACCTGCTTTATTGCGGATGAATACGGGGCGATCGAGTTGATCTTCCAGCACACGAATGCGAGCGCTCACGGCCGTTTGCGTGAGATTGAGATTTGCAGCCGCGGCAACAAAGCTGCCCGTCTTGACCACCTCCAGAAATGTGCGCGCAACGCTGATATCCATAATGCAAAATCTTTCCGCTTAATGCTGCATTATATGCTCATTGCTGATGCATGGTATCAAGCGCCAATGCCGCTGCAATCGGCTACCTTCAAGGGGCACACCCGCTGATCGCCCATGCAAAACCCCAAATCCGATCGAATTCCTTCCAGCGCTCGCGTGCACCAACTTTATATCAATAATATTGCCGTAATATTATAATATCATTCGTTTGTTTGTGGATCCTTCGTGCGGCACAGTGGCTGCGCCCGCATGAAGGAAAAACCCATGACCATCCAGCTAGGACAGATTGCTCTTGATTTTGAGCAGGACAGCACACACGGTCGCATCCACTTTCACGACTGGCTCGGATCGAGTTGGGGGGTGCTGTTCAGCCACCCCAGGAATTTCACCCCGGTCTGCACGACAGAATTGGGTGAAGTCGCGCGATTGCGCGCCGAATGGGACAAGCTCAACGTCAAGCCGATCGGACTTTCGGTCGATCCGGTCGAAGCGCACCACATATGGGAACGGGACATCGAGGAAACACAGGGGCATAAGCTCGACTTTCCGATGATTGCCGACCCCGACGGGCACGTTTCGGCGCTTTACGGCATGATCCACCCCGAGAGCGACCCCGCGGTCACAGTGCGTTCGGTCTTCGTGATCGATCCGGCACGGAAAGTGCGCCTCATCCTCACCTACCCGCCCAGCACAGGCCGCAACTTTGCCGAGATTTTGCGGGCCATCGATAGCCTGCAACTGACCGACACGAGAAACGTGGCAACGCCTGTCAATTGGAAACCCGGCGAGCCGGTTGTTATCTCACCCAGACTTTCGGATGAGGAGGCTACGCGCCAGTTCCCGCAAGGGTATCGCGTGCTGAAGCCCTATTTGCGGCTGGTTGAACTGAATCAGGACGCGTCGTGACCGGCGTGCGTCCCGCCCAGGAGTCGGATAGCCCGGCGGCAAGCGACGCCGGACTATCCGAGCTGTTTGATCGCAACCGGGCTTGGGCTGAGAGGAGAACGCGGCACGACCCCGACTTCTTCCAGCGGCTCGTGGGGCAGCAACAACCGCGATACTTCTGGATTGGTTGCTCGGACAGCCGGGTGCCCGCGACGGAGATCGTCGATCTCGATCCGGGCGAAATGTTCGTTCACCGCAATGTGGCGAACCTGGCGAATCCATCCGATCCGAATTTCGCTGCTGCGCTCCAGTTCGCTGTCGATGTACTCGAAGTCTCCCACATAATCGTCGTCGGTCATTATGGTTGCGGTGGCATCCGGGCCGCGATGGATGAGGCGGCCGATGATCCCATTGGTCGATGGCTGGCCCCAATCCGCGAGTTGCATGATCGTCAGCCCTCCACACTTGCCGGCGGCGAGGCTGGCGCAAATCGACTGTGCAGAAGCAATGTCGAGCTCCAGGTTGCCGCACTGGCCGGCAACGCCATTGTCAAAGCCGCCTGGACGCGAGGCGCCGCACTCACACTGCACGGATGGGTCTATGCGATCGGCGATGGGCTTCTGCAGACCGTCTGCGCGCCGATAGGTGCAACTCCATCATGACGGCTATGGGACCATTATTCCCTGGCGATGGCTGCAGCCGCGGGCGACCGATGAAGGATGCAATAGCCAGTATCCTGCAGGCGCGATTCCCGAGCCGGGAATTGGACGCCATCATCGCCATGTCGGTCTTCCCCGCGCTCGCGGAATTGCAGGTACTGGACTATGGAATCTGGTTGCACGGCGACGGCAGCCGCGTCCGGGCACTGCATTATACCCGTTCCCGGGAAGCTGCGGCAACGCTGGTTCCGGCAGGCTTCTGGATCGAGTCCTACGGACGGATGTCGGTTGTCGCCGGACCTGCTGGCGAGTGGTCAGGCCGTCATGAACAGGAACCCGTCGCCCTCTGCTTGGCGGCGCTGCGCTCCCGGACAGCGCCCGGTCCGGACAAGTCTGGCTATCCCGGCCACCCCAAGGAGACGTGAAATGGACCAACACAACCTCGTCGGAGCTGCACCGCAGTTGCAGGTGTCCACTGCCCCATTCGCATTGCCGCCGCTGCCCTATGGGGTTGGCGAACTGGAACCCCTGCTTTCAGAGGAAGCCCTGCTGGTCCATCATGGCAAGCACCATGCTCGCTATATCGAGACCTTGAACCGCCTGATGGCAGAACAGCACATCGCGCCTGACAGCCTGGAAGCAATAGTGCGAGCGGCCCATGCCGCAAACGCACGGGCCTTGTTCAACAATGCCGCCCAGGCCTGGAATCACGCAATCTTCTGGGAGAGCATGACTCCCCTGGCATCGTGCCCCGGCAGGCGGTTGGCACAAGCGATTACCCGGACCTTCGGAAGCCTTGAGGCATTGCGGGAACGTTTCATTGCCGAAGGCGCTGGGCACTTCGGTTCTGGATGGGTCTGGATTGTCGCCAAGGGCGACGCACTGATGGTGGTATCGACCCATGATGCGGCAACCCCGATTGTCGATGAGCATGTGACGCCGTTGCTCGCCTGCGACGTCTGGGAGCACGCCTATTATATCGATTATCGTCAGGATCGCGCCAGTTGGCTCGCCACCTGGTGGGACAAGCTGGCGAACTGGGAACTGGCCGACAATCAATATGGCGCCGCCCTCGGCGAGTGTGCCGCATGGAAGTTTCCCGCACCCGGTGCCTGATCACCATGCCCCGGATACGACTGGAGACGAGCAATGACGGATAATGCCGCAATCGAGATGCTCGGCGGGGAGCATGAGATTATCCTGAAGGTCGTTCTTGGCCTGCATGGACTTGCGCGTCATCTCCGCGAAGGCCGCAGTACCGATGCGGATCTGCTGCTTGAAGCGGTCATTTTCATGCGTGAATTCGCCGACAAATGCCATCATGCCAAAGAAGAGGAAATCCTGTTTCCCGCAATGGTCGCGCACGGCGTACCCCTGCACGGCTGCCCGCTGGATGCCCTGCTGCATGAACACAAGGAAGCCAGGCGTCTCGTCGGACAGCTGGAGGAGGCTGCCAAGGCTTATCACGCAGGTGAGCCAGGCTCTGAAGAGAAGGTCATAGCGGCCATCGAGCCCATCGAGCGCCTTTATCCGGATCACATCTGGAAAGAGGACCAGATGGTCTTTCCGATGGTCGAACGATTGGTGCCTGCCGAGGCCCGCAGGCAGATATTTGCGGGGTTCGAGGAAGTGGAGGCGCGCAATGCTCCTGGAACCCACGAGCGCTTCCATCACTTTGCGGCCCGTTTGTCGGCCGCCGCCGGGCAATGATTCCAGGTTGCTCATATTCCGGCAGTCTCGCTTGTCGCCAGGAACACCAGCAGATCCGCTGGCGCCTCCGCAGCTCCGGACCGCATTCGACGCTTGCCCCCGCTGGATTGGAGGCCGTGCATTGTCGCTGCTGCGCATCGCCCGGCATTGGCACAAGAAATTGCTGCAAAGGCAATTTCTCAACAATAAGCGGTATGTTAAATGCATCTATTGTGATAATTCCGGCCGTGTTCTTTGAGGGAGTTCGCGCGTGGTCTCAGGTCTCACCTTAAGCGAACGCCAGGCGGCGATTGCCATCCTGACCGTGGGAATGATGATCGGTATCGTCATGGCTGCTGCAGCGTCGGCGCGTGCAGATCCCATGGAAATTCACGGCTACATCGTCGCGCTCTACAGCCTTGGCCTGCTCGCCGTGGTCCTGCGTGGATATTTTGCGCCGGAACCGAACGATACGCGACTGGCCTCATATTACGACGACCCGAGCAAGGCCGGGGTCATCCTGTCCATGGCATGGGCCGTGTTTGGGATGTTCATGGGCGTCTGGGTGGCATTGTTGCTGGCCTTTCCCGACATGACCTTCGACGCGGCATGGGCCAGCTTCGGGCGAATGCGGCCGGTCCACACCACCGGGGTGATCTTCGGATTTGGCGGCAATGCGCTGATCGCGACCTCCTACCATGTCATGCAGCGCACATCACGCGCGCGGATGCCGGGTCAGTTCAGCCCGTGGTTCGTCCTCTTGGGCTACAACCTGTTCTGCATCCTTGCGGTGTCCGGCTATTTCATGGGCATCACCCAGTCGAAGGAATATGCCGAGCCGGAATGGTATGCCGATATCTGGCTGGTCGTGGTCTGGGTGACCTACCTCGTACTCTACCTGCGAACGCTGGCGCGCCGCAAGGAGCCGCATATCTACGTCGCCAACTGGTATTACCTGGCGTTCATTCTCGTCGTTGCGATCCTCCATATCGTCAACAACCTGGCGGTGCCGGTGTCCTTCGCCGGCGCCAAGAGCTATTCGGCGTTCTCTGGCGTGCAGGACGCGATGACGCAGTGGTGGTATGGCCACAACGCGGTCGCCTTCTTCCTCACCGCCGGCTT
>JAJXVK010000081.1 GCA_021782155.1 Pseudomonadota bacterium | reverse complement strand
GATGAAGCACCCGCGCGAGCTCGACCAGGACCTGATCGACGCCTACCTCGCGCGCCGCGCGCTCGACTACCTGTTCGGCTTCACGCTCTCGCCGGTGCTGTGGCGCAAGCTGCCCGGCGCGAAGAGCGCGGGCCGCGTGCAGTCGGTTGCGCTGCGCCTGATCGTCGAGCGCGAGCGCGAGATCGAAGCGTTCCGTGCCCAGGAATACTGGCAGGTCGTTGCGAAACTGGAGCAGGACGGCACCGAGTTCGCCGCGCGTCTGGTCAAGTTCGACGGCGACAAGCTCGAACGCCTGAGCCTGGGCGACGAAGGCACCGCGATGCGCGCCAGGGCTGCGGTCGAGGGCGGCCAGTTCCGCGTCGAGGACGTCGAGACGCGCCCGATGCGCCGCAACCCCGCGCCGCCGTTCACTACCTCGACGCTGCAGCAGGAAGCCGCGCGCAAGCTGGGCTTTTCGGCCAGCCACACGATGCGCGTGGCGCAGAACCTCTACGAGGCGGGCGCGATCACCTACATGCGGACCGACGGCGTGCAGATGGACCCGAGCGCGATTTCCGCCGTGCGCAAGGCTATCGCTGACCGCTACGACGGGCACTACCTGCCCGAAAAGCCGCGCCACTACGAAACCAAGGCCAAGAACGCGCAGGAAGCGCACGAGGCGATCCGCCCGACCGACTTCACCAAGGACCGCTACGGCCATGGCGACGAAGCGCGGCTCTACGACCTGGTGTTCAAGCGCGCGATGGCGAGCCAGATGGCCTCCGCCAGCCTTGAGCGCACCACGGTGACGCTGCGCGACCCCACCGGGCGGCACGAGCTGCGCGCCACCGGCCAGGTGGTGAAGTTCCCCGGCTTCCTCGCGGTCTATGAGGAAGGCTTCGACGCAAAGGCCGACAGCGAGGACGACGAGAGCGGCCTGCTGCCGATGATGGCCAAGGGCGATCAGCCGGCGAAGAAGGGCGTGGAGGCGACGCAGCACTTCACCCAGCCGCCGCCGCGCTATTCCGAGGCCAGCCTCGTCAAGCGGCTCGAGGAGCTCGGCATCGGCCGCCCCTCGACCTATGCGGCCACGCTTCAGGTGCTCAAGGACCGCGCCTACGTGCGCACGGAGAAGAACCGCTTCTTCGCCGAAGAGAGCGGGCGGCTGCTGACCGCGTTCCTCGAACGCTTCTTCGACCGCTACGTCGCCTACGACTTTACCGCAGGGATGGAAGACGAGCTCGACGACGTCTCGGGCGGCCGCGCGGCATGGAAGGCGATCCTCGAAGCCTTCTGGCGCGACTTCAAGCCCAAGGCCGACGAGGTCATGGAGCAGAAGCCGAGCGAAGTGACGCAGGCGCTCGACGAGTTCCTCTCGGATTACCTGTTCCCGGACAAGGCCGACGGGTCCGATCCGCGCCTGTGCCCGCAGTGCGGCAACGGGCGGCTGTCCTTGCGTGGCGGACGCTATGGCGCGTTCATCGCCTGCTCGAACTATCCCGAGTGCAAGTACACCCGCAAGTTCGCGCAGCCCGGCGGGCACGAGGACGCGGGCGAGGACGGTGCGATGGGCAAGGACCCGGAGACGGGCCTCGAAGTCGTGCGCAGGTCGGGCCGCTTCGGGCCCTACATCCAGCTCGGCGAGGGCAAGGAGGCGAAGCGCGCCTCGATTCCAAAGGACATACCCGAGCTCGATCTCGAATGGGCCTTGAAGCTGCTCTCGCTGCCGCGCGACATCGGCCCGCATCCCGAGACCGGAAACATGATCACCGCGAGTATCGGCCGCTACGGCCCCTACCTCGCGCATGATGGCAAGTACGCGCGGCTGAAGTCGACCGCCGAGGTGTTCGAGACGGGCATGAACCTTGCCGTCACCAAGCTCGCCGAGGCAGCCAGTTTCGCGGGCGGGAAGGGCGCGCGGGCCAAGGCCGAACCGCTCAGGACCTTCGGTGCTCACCCGGTGTCGGGCGGCGAGATCAAGCTGATGGCCGGGCGTTATGGCCCCTATGTCACCGACGGCACGACCAATGCCACGCTGCCGCGCGACAAGAAGCCCGAGGAGCTGACCGAGGCCGAAGCGATCGCGCTGATTGACGCGCGCGCGGTCAAGGGACCGGCCAAGAAGGGCGGACGCAAGAAGGCCGCGGCCAAGAAGGCGCCGGCGAAGAAGGCTCCGGCCAAGGCGAAGGCCTGATGGTCCGAGCTTGCGCTACGCGAAGCGCGCGTTAGTCTGGTTGCAAACGTAAAGACTTGACGGAGTGGATTCGATGCTCGCGTTACCGCTTCTCGCCGCCGCCGCGGCGCTGATGCCGCCAACCCCGGCCGGGCACGACCTCGTCACGAACGACAACTATCCCAAGTGGGCGCTCGACCGCGACAAGTCGGCGGGGGTGATCTACACCGTCTTCGTCACGCCCGACGGCACCATCGCCAAGTGCGTGGTGCGCGCCAGCCGGGGCGACAAGGACCTTGCCGACTCGATCTGCCCGATGATCGAGCGCCAGCGCATGAAGCCCGCGATCGATGCCGAGGGGCGCACCACCTATGGCGTCTATACCGACGTGGTGAACTTCGTGCTGTCGGGGACCCCCGGCGCCGCGGGTCTGCCGATCGGCCGCGGTCCCGACGCGGTCTTCACCGTCAACGCGCTCCCCGCGGGAGAAGGCCCGACGAGCAACGCGCGGGTGACCGTGGAAGTCGGCAATGACGGCACCGTCAGCCACTGCTCGCCCGCCGTGAAGGACCCCGGAAAGCTGGCGGAACTCGCCTGCCATCAGCTCGGCGGGGCGAAGATCGGGCCGATGAAGCTCGGCGAGCGCGACGTGGTGCCCTACGTCCAGTCCCTGAGCGTGCAGTTCAAGGCCGCCGGTTGAGGTCAGCTCGCGCTCACTTTACCCAGTCGAGCCCGATTTCCTCGTAGATTTCGCGGCTTTCCGCCCAGTTTTCCTCGACCTTCACGTGGAGGAACAGGTGGACCTTCTGGCCGAGCAGTTCGGCCAGTTCCTTGCGCGCCGCCTCGCCGATCGCCTTGATCTTCGCGCCGCGCTTGCCCAGCACGATCGGCTTCTGGCTGTCGCGCCCGACCACGATCTGCTGGTGGATCTCGACCGAGCCGTCCTTGCGCTGGGTATAGCTCTCGGGTCGCACCGCGCTGTCATAGGGCAGTTCGTCGTGGAGTTGGCGGTAGAGCTGCTCGCGCGTGATCTCGGCGGCGAGCAGGCGCTCGCTGGCGTCGGAGACCTGGTCTTCGGGATAGTGCCACACGCCCTCGGGCATCAGCTCCGCAAGGTGCGTCTTGAGTTCGGGCACGCCGTCGCCGGTCAGCGCCGAGACGAAGAATATCTCGTCGAAAGGGGCCCGCGCGGCGAAGTCCTCCGCCAGCACGAGCAGCTTCTCCTTCTCGCAGGCGTCGACCTTGTTGAGCACCAGCAGCTTGCGTTCGGGCCGGGTTGCCAGCGCCTCAAGGATCGGTTCGAGATCCTCGTGCCGCTTCTTGCGGGCATCGACCACCAGCAGCACCGCGTCGGCCTCGGTCGTGCCTTCCCAGGCAGCGGAGACCATCGCGCGGTCGAGCCGGCGCTTCGGCGCGAAGATGCCTGGAGTGTCGACGAGGATGATCTGCGTCTCGTCCCCGTTATCTGTTCTGGCAAGCGCGATCCCCATCAGCCGTGCGCGCGTGGTCTGCGCCTTGGCCGAAACAATCGCCACCTTCTGCCCGACGAGCGCGTTGACCAGCGTCGACTTGCCCGCATTGGGCGCGCCGATCACCGCGACAAGGCCGCATTTTTCCGTCATCCGTAGCGCTCCATGAACAGCCGCGCGGCGGCGGTCTCGGCTTCCTGCTTGCTCGAACCCCTGGCTTCGGCCTCGCCCACGTTCCTCACCGAAACGCGCACCGTGAAGGTCGCGGCGTGGTCAGGGCCCTCGCGGGCGATCAGGGCGTATTCCGGCGGCTTGCGGCGATTGCCTGCGGCCCATTCCTGCAGCGCCGCCTTGGGGTGCTTGGCCTGGCCCTGTCCGCCTGCCATTGGCCCCGCCCAGGCCTTGCGCACGAAATCGCGCGAGGCCTCGAAGCCGCGTTCGAGGAACAGCGCGCCGATCAGCGCCTCCAGCACGTCGCCGAGGATGTTGTCGCTATCCGCGCCGCCGTCGTCGCGCGCCTGCTTGCCGAGACGGATGTGCTTCGGCAGTCCGATCGCGCGCGCCACCTGTGCGCAGGTGGCGCGGCTTACTAGCGCGTTGAGGCGCTGCGACAGCTTGCCCTCGGGCGCGGCGCTGTCGGCGTGGAGCCACTCGGCGATGACCAGTCCAAGCACCCGGTCGCCGAGGAACTCGAGCCGCTGGTAGTCGCGCGCCTCGCCCATTGAGCCGTGCGTCAGCGCCTCGGCCCAAACGGCCCCGTCGCGCGGCGGCGCGCCGGTCAGCTCGGCGATGAACGCGGCGCTGGGCCCCGCAAGGTCGCTGGCGCGGCTCAGAACGTCGTCCCGATGCGGTTCCAGCGCGCCGCCGTGAACCAGCTGATCGGGTTGATCCAGCTGGCTGAACCGTCGGTCGACCACATGATGATCTCGGCGCGGCCGACGAGGTTCTTCTCGGGTACCAGGCCGATGCCGCCGCCCTCGATCGCGGGGAAGCGGCTGTCGAGCGAGTTGTCGCGGTTGTCGCCCATAAGGAACAGGTGACCTTCGGGCACGAGGACCGGTGTGGTGTCGTCCTGCGCGCGCGCGCCAAGGTCGAGCACGTCGTAGCTCTTGCCGCCGGGCAGGGTCTCGCGGAACCGGGGGTAGCTGCAGATCGTCTGGCCGTCGGCCGTGGTCTTCTCGAACTGCACGTCATAGCAGTGGGTGTTGGGCGACACGGCGACGGTGAAGTCGGCGACGCGGACCTTGGGAATGGGCTTGCCGTTGAGGATCACCTGTCCGTGCAACATCTGCACGGTATCGCCGGGCAGCCCCACCACGCGCTTGATGTAATCGACGTCGTTGCCCGGGGGGGCCTTGAAGATCACCACGTCGCCGCGCTTGGGGTCGTGCGGAAGAACCCGGCCGGGAATCAGCGGAATGCTGAACGGCATCGAGTACCTGGAAAAGCCATAGGGCCACTTCGCCGCGAGCAGGTAATCACCATCGACCAGCTTGGGCAGCATCGACTCGCTGGGGATGTTGAACGGCGAGAAGATGAAGCTGCGGAACACCAGCACGACCACCGCGAGCTTGATCAGGAAGACGAAGAAATTGTCCTCTTCCTTGTGCTTTTTCGCGGGCTTGGAGCCTTCCGGGGCGGGAGCCGGGGAGGGCGCTGACTGGGCGAGCGGCGTGGCCGCGGTGTCGGTGGTGTCGGTCATCGGGGCGGTCATGTGGAGGGCGGCTCGCTTCGTCAAGTGTATTGTTCGTATACTACAGTGCATGAATAGCAATGCGCGGGCGCTGTTTCGCCCGCCTGGCGGCTTGGCCTTGCGCTCGCAAACGGGCAATAGGACGCCAAGTTGCCCTGCAGCAGGAAGGATGAATCGGCGATGAGCGAGTCGGCCTGGACCACGCTGGAGGCGCTGCCGCGCCCGAGGCTCGAGCAGCTCTTCGCCGATCCCCGCCGGCTCGAAGCGCTGTGCACCACGCTCGACCTGCCCGGAGGAGCGATCCGCTTCGACTGGTCGAAGACACACCTCGACGGCCCGGTGATCGAAGTGCTCGCGCAGATCGCCGCCGACATGGACGTCGAAGGCAAGCGCGAGGCGATGTTCGGCGGCGAAGCCATCAACAACACAGAGGGACGCGCGGTGGAGCACACCGCGCAGCGCGGCGTGGGCTGTCCCGACTCGGTCGATCAGGCGATGGCCAACCACCAGCGGATGCGCGGGCTGGTCGAAGCGATCCTGACCGGCGACTTCGGCGAGGTGAAGAGCCTGATCCACATCGGCATCGGCGGCTCCGCGCTCGGCCCTGCGCTCGCCATCGACGCGCTGACCCGCGATGGCGCGCGGGTGGAGGTCCACGTCGTCTCGAACATCGACGGCTGCGCGCTCGAACAGGCGTTTTCGCGCTGCGACCCGAAGACGACGATGCTCGCGCTCGCTTCCAAGACCTTCACCACGATCGAGACGATGACCAACGCCGAAAGCGCGATCGAGTGGATGCGGCAGGCCGGGGTGGAAGACCCTTATGGCCGTATCATCGCACTCACCGCTTCGCCGGCCAAGGCGATGGAATGGGGCGTCGACGAAACACGCTGCCTGCCGTTCTCCGAAACGGTTGGCGGGCGCTATTCGCTGTGGTCGTCGATCGGCTTCCCGGTCGCGCTGGCGCTCGGCTGGGAGGATTTCGCCGCGTTCCTTGAAGGCGCGACGGCGATGGACCGCCATTTCTACGAAGCGCCGCTGCACGAAAACGTCGTGTTCCGCGCCGCTTTCGCCGACCTCTATTACGCGCAGGCGCGCCGCTGCGAGACCCGCGCGGTCTTCGCCTATGACGAACGCCTCGCGCTGCTGCCCGACTACCTCCAGCAGCTCGAGATGGAATCGAACGGCAAGAGCGTGACCGCCGATGGCAAGCCGGTCGGTCGCCCGACCGCGCCGGTCACCTGGGGCGGGGTGGGAACCGACGCGCAGCACGCGGTGTTCCAGCTGCTCCACCAGGGCACGCACCTGATCCCGGTCGACTTCATCGCGGTGATCGCCTCCGGCGACACGCTCGACCCGGCGCACCACCGCATCCTGCTGTCGAATTGCTTCGCGCAGGGCGCGGCGCTGATGGCGGGGCAGAAGAGCGACGACGGCGCGCGCGCCTATCCGGGCGACCGCCCTTCGGCGACGATCCTGTGCGACGATCTCGATCCGGCCACGCTCGGCAGCCTGATCGCCTTCCACGAACACCGCACGTTCGTGAACGGAGCCATGCTGGGCATCAACAGCTTCGACCAGTTCGGCGTCGAGCTGGGCAAGGCCATCGCCAAGCGCATCGAGAGCGAGGGCGCGGCAGGGTTCGACGCCAGCACCGCGGCTCTGCTCGAAGCGGCGGGGATCGGTGCGGGGTAAGGACGGCCGAGAGCATCGGTTTCAGCCTGGTGGACTGATTTTGACATTCGGATCCCCTGGCGGTCGGGCTGGGTCTGCAATATGTCAAATTCGTATAATCCACTGGTTTCACATGGTTCTGGTGATCCAAAGAGATCCTGACATTCGAGCGCGACTTGGCCTCACGCGGTATCGAATGTCAGGATCGGACCACTAGCAGCCTTCCAGAAGCGCCTTGGTTGCCGCCACGATGTCATCCTGGCGCATCAGGCTTTCACCCACCAGGAAGGTCCGCGCGCCGCATTTTGCCAGTCGCTCGAGGTCGGCGTGGGTGTTGATGCCGCTTTCGCTGACCAGCAACGTGTCTTCGGAGGCCAGCGGCGCGAGGCGTTCGGTGGTGGTGATGTCGGTAACGAAGCGCTTGAGATCGCGGTTGTTGACCCCAATCAGGCGCGACTCGAGCCGCGCGGCGCGTTCCAGTTCGGCCTCGTTGTGGACCTCGACCAGCACATCCATGCCGCGTTCGCGCGCGGCGGCCTCGATCTCGGCCATCAGCGCGTCGTCGAGTGCGGCGACGATGACAAGGATCGCGTCGGCGCCGATCGCTCGGGCCTCGGCGACCTGCCACGGGTCGATCATGAAGTCCTTGCGCAGCACGGGCAGCGCGCAGGCGGCGCGCGCGTCCTCAAGAAAGCTCTCGTGCCCCTGGAAATAGGGCGCGTCGGTCAGCACCGAAAGACACGCGGCACCGCCGGCCTGGTAGGCAGCGGCGTGTTCGGCGGGGCGGAAATCGGGGCGGATCAGGCCCTTGGAGGGCGAGGCCTTCTTGATTTCGGCGATCAGTGCGAAGCCCGTGGCCGCCCGCGCCCGCAACGCCGCCTCGAACCCGCGCGGAGCGGACTGGCGCGCGGCTTGCGCGTCAAGGCCGGCAATCGTCGCCAGCGTCTTGCGCGCGGCCACTTCCTCGCGCTTGGTAGCGCATATCTCGGCGAGCTTGTCGGTCATTGCGCTACCTTCATTTCAGTGCCGCGATCCAGCAGTCGAGCAGGGCCTTGGCCAGCCCCTTGTCGATCGCCTCGGCGGCTTCCTCGGCGCCTTCGTGCCAGTCGGCGGCAGCGCCCGCGACCTGTAGCGCGGCAGCGGCGTTGAACAGAACCGCGTCGCGATAGGGGCCGGGCTTGCCCATCAGCAGGTGGCGCAGCGCATCGGCGTTGAATGCCGCGTCGCCCCCGCGGATCGCGTCGACCGGGCTGACCGGCAGGCCTGCGTCGGCCGGATAGGCGCGGCCCATGCGCAGGCCCTCGCGCGTGACCACGGCCAGTTCGTTGCCGCCCGCCAGGCTCAGCTCGTCGAGCCCTTCGTCGCCTGAGACGACATAGCTCAGGTCGCTGCCCAGCCGGTGCAGCGCCTCTGCATAGATCGGCACGTAGGCGGGCCGCGCTATGCCGACGAGCTGGCGGGTGACGCGCGCCGGGTTCGCCAGCGGTCCCATCAGGTTGAAGATCGTGCGCCGGCCAAGCGCCTTGCGGATAGGCATGATCCGGGCCATCGACGGGTGGTGCTTCGCGGCGAACAGGAAGCAGATGCCGAGATCCTTCAGCGTCGCTTCCGCGGTCTCGGCCGCACGGTCGAGTCTGAGACCGAGCGCTTCCAGGGTGTCCGCTGCCCCCGACTTGGAACTCGCCGCGCGGTTGCCGTGCTTGGCTACAGGCACGTCGCAGGCGGCAACCACAAGGCTGACGGCGGTCGAGACGTTGAGCGTGTGGTGCCCGTCGCCACCCGTGCCGCACACGTCGATCGCGCCTTCGGGGGCTTCGATCGGGATCATCCGCGCGCGCATCGCTCGCGCCGCCCCGGCAATCTCGCTGGCGGTTTCGCCCCGGTCGGACAGCGCGACGAGGAAGGCGGCGATCTCTTCGTCGCCGGCCGCTCCGTCGAGCATCGCGCCGAACGCGGCCTCGGCCTCCGCTTCATCGAGCGGAACGTCGACCGGCGGCAGCACGCTCATGCCGGGACTTTCGCCTCGATCCCGCAGATCGCCAAGAAATTGGCGATCAGTTCGTGGCCGTGCTCGGTGGCAATGCTTTCCGGGTGGAACTGCACGCCGTGGATCGGCAGGCTTTCATGCCGGAAGCCCATGACGTGCGCGTCGTCGCTGGTGGCGTTGACCACCAGGCACGAAGGCGTGTCCTCGACCACCAGGCTGTGATAGCGCGTGGCGATGAAGGGCGAGGGGAGCCCGGCGAACACGCCCGTCCCGTCGTGCGAGACCGGCGAGACCTTGCCGTGCATCAGACCGCCGCGCACCACGCGCCCGCCGAAGTGCTGGCCGATCGACTGGTGGCCCAGGCACACGCCGAGCAGCGGCTTTTGCGCGTCGGCGCAGGCACCGACGAGGTCGAGGCTGATCCCCGCCTCGTTGGGCGTGCAGGGACCGGGCGAGATGAGGAAACCTTGCGCCCCGGTCGAGATCGCCTGGCCCGCGCTCATCGCGTCGTTGCGCACGACCTCCACCTCGGCGCCCATCTCCATCAGGTAGTGGACGAGGTTCCAGGTGAAGCTGTCGTAGTTGTCGATGACGAGGATCATGGCGAAATGCCGCTTACGAGCCGGGGACCGGCTTGGCAATCATCGCATGTCGCTGAAACACGGGGATAGCGCCAAAGCAGCGCTGGCGATCTGTCACGCGCAGCTGGCGGACTACACGCGCGGCTGATGAACGTGGGGTGGATCGCCAAGGCTTTGTTCGGACGGACGCTGACGGATCAGATCGAGCTGCCGGGGTATTGAGGCCGTTGCAGCGGTGTTTCGGCTACTGACGCTTCAGACCACTGCGCGAAAGTAGATCCGCAAGCTCAGTAGCAACGCCGGGTTCGAGCTGGTCAAATGGGATGATGAACACCATGAAATTCCAACGGATGACCAGGAGCGTCTTGCCGAGGATGTAACGGTTAAGGTGGCGCCATTTCAGCCGGAACAGCCCAGTTTCGCAGTGGACCTCCATCCCATCGCTATCGAAGACATATTCCGAGTTCCTGTCGATTATGCCTTGGCGTTCGTAGACTCGTCTGCTGTTCGTCGCGATCGACAGCATGACAATGCTCGCCATGGCTACGAACCCAAAAGCTGTCACATTGAATGCTGAATGCAGCCCCCAAAGCATGATCGCTTTCGAATATCCGCAATTGCACCACTCTGGTACAGTGAACGCCAGAAATGCGATTATGAAAATTATCGAAATGTTCCTCAGCATGGCAAATGATAGCCACGTCTTGCGAAAGAACAGCCAGTTTGCCGCCTTGTAGTCTTCAAAATTGGATGAAACGGTGAATTGCATGTCCGGTTACCCCGCCGCACTTGCGGGGTGTAAATTTCCAAAGTTAAACAATCATTGTCTAGCTCGAGTGTCGACTACCCCACCTTCCCCGCAAACCGGTCGCTCGCCCGCACCAGCCCGTCAGTGATCCCCGGCTCGCTGAACAGGTGGCCGCCGTCGGGGACGATCTGCAGGTCCACCTCGGGCCACGCCTTCTTGAGCGCCCATGCGGCCGCCGGGGGCGTGCAGCAGTCGTGGCGGCCCTGTACGATCACGCCGGGGATGCCCTTCAGCCGCCCCGCTTCGGCGAGGAGCTGACCGGGTTCGAACCAGCAGTCGTGGCGGAAGTAGTGGTTCTCGATCCGCGAGATCGCGAGTGCGCCGGAGTCCTCGGCCGAATGCTCGACCACTTGCGCGTTGGGGAGCAGCGTGACCACCAGCGCCTCCCACTTCGCCCAGGCCCTGGCGGCGGCGAGCGCGACTTGCGGGTCGTCGCTGCCCAGCAGGCGGCCATAGGCTTCGAGCAGGTCGCCGCGCTCGGCCCTGGTCACATGGGTCGAGAATTCTTCCCAGCCTTCGGGATAGAGCTCGCTCGCGCCGTAGCGGTAGAGCCAGTCGTATTCGGGCCGCGTGCCGAGGAAAATGCCGCGCAGCACCAGTTCGCTCACGCGGTCGGGGTGCGTCTCTGCATAGGCGAGCGCGAGGGTCGAGCCCCACGATCCGCCGAACACCTGCCATGTCTCGTGGCCGCACATTGCGCGCAGCCGCTCGATGTCGGCGACGAGGTGCCAGGTGGTGTTGCTTTCCAGCGTGGCGAAAGGCGTCGAGCGCCCGCACCCGCGCTGGTCGAACAGCAGCACGTCGTAAAGCGCGGGGTCGAACTGGCGGCGCTGGTCGGCGTTGCATCCCGAGCCGGGGCCGCCGTGGAGGAATACCGCGGGTTTCGCGCCGCGCGTGCCGCATCGCTCCCAATAGACGGTGTGGCCGTCGCCTACCTCGAGCATGCCGTGCTCGAAGGGTTCGATCGGCGGATAAAGCGTGCGGCGTTCCCCGGTCATGGCGCGGCCTGCTTGCTCGTGACAACGATCATCGGGCCGAGCGGTGCCGCCGAATCCGTGCGTCCGCTCGCCGGGTCCCAAAGGCTCGACACCCCGCCGTCGAGGTAGAGCGCGTCGGGCGTCTTGAGCACGTCGCGGAAATACCGCGCGATCTTGCCGAAGCTCACCGCGCCTTCGCTGATCACGAAATGCGCGCGGCCCGCGCGGTCGATGCCCACGCCGTCGCGCTGGATGCGGCTGGGGCCGTCGTCGGTGATCTGCAGGTGGAGCTTGCCATTGATAACCAGCATC
>JAJXVK010000080.1 GCA_021782155.1 Pseudomonadota bacterium | reverse complement strand
GAAGGCGCGGCCACGGCGACCGAGATATCCGCGCGGCTGAAGCTGCGCAGTTCGTCGCCCGCGAAGCTGACGTTGCACTTGGGCACCTGCACCAGCGCCCTGGCCAGCGCCTTGATCAGGAGATCGTTGACCGAGAGCTTCACGCCCTGCGCCTCGAGCGCCTTGTTCAGCTCACCGCGCAGCTTGAGCAGCGCATCGAGCCGCACGTCGACGGTAAGGTAGATGTGCGGCACGGTCTGCTTCGCCTCGGTCAGGCGGCGCGCGATGACCTTGCGCACGTTGTTGAGCTTGGTCGCTTCGTAGGGAATGCCGAAGTCGGGCACAGCCGCCGCGACAGGAGCGGGAGCGGCGGCCGGAGCAGCGCCCGGCGCGGGGGCGGCCTTGGCGGGGGCCGCGGCGGCAGGCTGCGCGGCCTCGATGTCGGCCTTGACGATCCTTCCGTGCGGGCCGCTGCCGCTTACCGAGGCGAGATCGACGCCCTTGTCCGCCGCGATGCGTCTGGCTAGCGGAGACGCGACGACGCGATTTTCGCCGGTCGCCGGTGCGGCCGCGGGAACCGGAGCGGCAGGGACCGGAGCAGGAGGAACAGCAGGCGCCTGCGCGGCCTTGGGCTCTTCCTTCGCCGGAGCCGGCGCGGGAGCTGCCACAGCCGGAGCGGGCGCGCTCGCGTCCTCGTCTTCCCCGGCCAGTTGGGCGATCACCGTCCCGACTTTCACGCCTTCGGACCCTTCGGGCACTTCGATCGAAATGATCGTGCCTTCGTCCACCGCTTCGAATTCCATCGTCGCCTTGTCGGTCTCGATCTCGGCCATGATGTCGCCGGCGGAAACCGTGTCACCCGCCTTCACCAGCCACTTGGCCAACGTGCCCTCTTCCATCGTGGGGGAGAGAGCGGGCATCTTGATGGCAATCGGCATGGGCGCGGGTCCGTCCTTGTCGTTACGGCGAGGCGGGCTTTGGCACCCTTTCCCTCACCATTCCTGGAGAGAGGCCATTTCGCGCCCGCGGCGCATCGGGTCAAGGCCCAAGGCGCTTGCACCGCATACGAAATACCTTGATATCGATGCGCTGAAGGGGATCAGCGATGCCGCAGAAGCGCATCTATCTTGTGATCATGGACGAGACGGGCGAAGCCAGGCTCGCGCTGCGCTATGCCGCGCGCCGCGCCGCGCGAACGGGAGGCACCGTTCACATCCTGGCGCTTGTGCCCAGGCAGGACTTCTCTCCGTTCGGCGGCGTGCAGGCGACGATCGAGCAAGAGGCGCGCGACCGTGCCGAAGTGCTGGCCAGTACCGCCGCGAGCGGGCTCGCCAGCGAGGAAGGGCTGAGCCCGGTGATCTCGGTGCTGGAAGGCGAAGGCGCCAGGGCGGTGCGCACCTACCTCGCCGCGCACCCGGAAGTCTCCGCGCTCGTGCTCGGTGCGGCGGCGGAGGGGCCTCCGGGACCGCTGGTCTCGCACTTCGCCGCGCACGATGCGGGCAAGCTGCCCTGTCCCCTGATGATCGTGCCCGGCTCGATGAGCGAGGAAGAGGTCGACCGGCTGAGCTGAGCGCGCTCCTGCCCTTCAACGCTTCTTCCCGCTGTGCCGGATGTTGCCCGGCCGCCCGCGTTTTCCGACCATGTGCTTGCCCTTGGCGTCGTTGCGCGGCCCCGCCGGGCGCCTGCCGCGCCGCTCGATCCGCTGCACGCCCTCGGCCACATCGACCGGCTCGAACTTGAGCGCACCGGTCAGCGGATTGGCCTCGGCGAGCCGCAGCTTGAGGATCTGGCCGCGCGTGTAGCGCTCCCCGCTCATCTCGCCTTCGAGCGCCTGCGCCTTCTCGTCGAACTCGAAGCGTTCGGCGCCAAGCGTCGAGACCGGCACGAGCCCGTCGCCGCCAAGGCCGATGATCGTCGCGAACAGGCCGAACTTCTGGACGCCGGTCACGCGCGTGTCGAACACTTCGCCCACGCGGCCCGCAAGCCACGCGGCGACATAGCGGTCGATCGTGTCGCGCTCGGCCTCCATCGCACGGCGCTCGGTCATGGAGATCGCGTCGCTGACCCGCGAGAGGTCCGCGCGGTCGGCTTCCGACAGCCCGCTGGTCGCCGGGATCGCATGGTCCTTGGGGCGCGGCTGTTCCAGGTGATAGGCGTCGACCAGCGCGCGGTGGACGAGCAGGTCCGAATAGCGGCGGATCGGCGAAGTAAAGTGCGCGTAGCTGCCCAGCGACAGCCCGAAGTGCCCGGCATTGCGCGGGCCGTAATAGGCCTGCGTCTGGCTGCGCAGCACCGCTTCCATGATTAGCGCCTTTTCGGCGTCGTCAGACACGTCCTTGAGCATGCGGTTGAACAGTGAGGGCGTGATGACCTGCCCCAGCGCCAGCTTGCGGTCGAAGGTCGCGAGGTAGTCCTTGAGCGCAACCAGCTTCTCACGGCTCGGCGGCTCGTGAACGCGGTACACCACCGGCGCGACCTTGGCCTCCAGCGCCTTGGCCGCCGCGACGTTGGCGGCGATCATGAAGTCCTCGACCACCCGGTGCGCATCGAGCCGTTCGCGCAGCGAGATTTCGGCGATGCGGCCCTGCTCGTCGAGCATCACCCGGCGCTCGGGCAGTTCGAGTTCGAGCGGATCGCGCGCGAACCGCGCCTTTTCGAGCAGACGCCAGGCTTCCCACAGGTGGACGAGGTGCGGCGCGCCTTCGCCCGCGTCGATGCGGCGATGCGCTTCCTCGTAGGCGATAACTTCGGCGATCCGCACCAGCGCGCGGGTGAAGCGCCATGACGTCACCCGGCCATGCGCGTCGATGGTGAGGTGGCAGGCCATCGCCGCGCGGTCTTCGCCCTCGCGCAGCGAACAGACGTCGGCGCTGAGCACTTCGGGCAGCATCGGCACGACGCGGTCGGGGAAATAGACCGAGTTGCCGCGCTTCCGCGCCTCGCGGTCGAGCTTGCCGCCGTGGCGCACGTAGAAGCTGACGTCGGCGATAGCGACGAGCGCACGATAGCCGCCCTCGCCGTCGGGCTCGGCCCAGATCGCGTCGTCGTGGTCGCGCGCGTCGGCAGGATCGATCGCAACGATGGGGAGCGATCGCAAATCCTCGCGATCGGCTTCACTGAGCGGAAGCTTCGCGGCCTTCTGCGCCTCGGCGAGGGCTTCCTCTGGGAAGGCGTAAGGGATGCCGTACTTGTGGATCGCGATCAGGCTGAAGGCGCGCGGAGCGAGCGGGTCGCCCAGCACTTCGGTGACCTTGACGCCCGAACGCGGCGAGCGCCCGGCTGGCTCCGCCAACACGAGCTGGCCGGGCTCGGCCCCGCCAAGATCACTGATCGGCGTTGCGTTGCGCACGCGCTTGTCGATCGGGGCGAGCCAGCCCTTGCCCGCCTTGTCGACTTCGACCACGCCCATCACCTGGTCGATCCGCGCGGGGAGCTTCTTCATAGGGTGGGCGATCCAGCCCTTCCCTGCTTCCTCGGTCCGCGCGAGTACACGGTCTTCCTTGCGCAGCGCGGAGCCGCGTCCCTTCTCGATCAGGCGCAGGCGCGGAGGCGGCGCGCCATCGTCGGGATGCCACGAATCGGGAATGGCGATCGCTTCGCCATCCTCGATCTCGACCACGCGCAGCACGGTGACGCGCGGCACCCCGCCCATGCGATGGAACGCGGTCCTCTTGCCGTCGATCAGGCCTTCGTCGGCCATGTCCTTGAGCAGCGCCTTGAGCTTGATCTTTTCCTGACCCTGCAGCCCGAAGGCGCGCGCGATCTCGCGCTTGCCCGCAGGCTCGGAGGAACTGGAGATGAAATCGAGCACCTGCTGCCGGGAGGGCATGCCGGGTTCGCGCCTGGGAGGTTTTGCCATCACCGGGATGTGGCGCTTCGTCGCGCCGTTGGCAACCGCATCACCCCTTGGGAGGCGCCACAGACTTGTCGAACCCGCCGCCGGGCACCGCCGATGCGACCGGGCTTTCCGCGCCATTGGCGGCGACCGCGCTGACGCCGAAGAACCAGTCGTCACCGCGCACGCCGTCGAGCCGGACGTGCGTGCCCTCGACCGTGCGTACCGGCCTCGCGCCCCAGCCCGGTTGATCGGTGCGGCGTTGCCACACGTGATAGCGCGCCGCACCAGCCACGGGTGTCCATGAAACGTCTGTGAATGTCTGGACGGCCGCCTGCGCCACGGCACTCGGCGGCATCGGCGCGGTGGCCAGCGCCGCCAGCGCGCGGACGTTGAGCCGCGTCACCCTGGCAAGATAGGCGAAGTCCATGAACTGCGCCGTATCGCCATAGACGACGCCATTCTCGGTGCGCAGGTCCTGGTGCTGGTGGTCGTAGTTCTCGACCGCGACCGAGAAGCGCACGGCGGGATAGCCCTTGTCCTCGAACGGGATCTGGTCGCCGCCGCGCCCCATGCGGTCGGTGCGCCAGACCTGCCGGACCGAGAAGCCCTTGCCATCCGCCGCGCCGAGCCCGGCGATGAAGCGCGAGAGGTTGCGCGAAGGGCTATCGTTCTCGCCGCCGTCGCGCCGCATCGCCGCGCGCATCCTGTCGTCGGCGTCGGCACGTTCGCCTTCGGAGAACACGCGTACGTGGGTATCGTCGACCAACCCGTCCGAGCCGCGCGAATTGCCGACGATGTCGTTGTTGAGCACCGCCTTGACGTGCCAGCCCTGCTTTTCGGCATAGTCGGCAAGCAGCTTGCCGCCGTAGAGCCCCTGCTCCTCGCCCGAGAGCACGGCATAGACGATCGTTGCAGGGTACTTGTTCTTCGAGAGCACGCGCGCCGCTTCGAGCACGAGCGCGGTCCCCGAACCGTCGTCGTTGGCGCCGGGGGCATCGGCGTTGGCGTTCATCACGTCGGTCACGCGGCTGTCGATGTGGCCCTGCACGATGACGACCTCGTCGGGCCGCTCGGTGCCCTTCTGGATCGCCACCACGTCGATGAGCCGGGTGGGTTGCGGCATGCGCGGGCCCGAAACCATCGTTTCGGGCTCGACGATCTCGAGGCAGCCGCCACAGGCCTTGCTGGCGGTCTCGAACCGCCCCCTGGCCCAGTCACGGGCCGCGCCGATGCCGCGCTTCGGATCGGTCTGCGTAGACAATGTGTGCCGTGTTCCGAATGAAACCAGCGCGTCGACGTCGGACTTGAGCCGCGCCTGCGAGACGTCGGCTGCCGGTTCGTCCGCCGCCAGAGCGGGAACCGCCACGACGAGCGCGGCAAGCGGGAACAGGAACCTGTGCATCATAAACCCTCCGGCACGTCAGGAATGAAGCGCCGGGAATTTATGGCTTGCGACCCCGGCTCAATAGGCGCGTGCGATGATGATATTCTCCACCGCCGGGCGCCCGGTGAACGGACAATCACCCGAAACCTCGCCCGCGTCCAGCGGGGTGTTGCGGATCGTCAGCTTGAGCTCCTTGAGCCTGGCCACGACGCTGTCGAGTTCCTCGCCGGTGGGGCGCGCCCAGCCTAGTTCCACCCAGCCCGGGTACTTGCGATCCTCGGCGAAATATTCCTCAAGACCCGTCAGCCCGATGATGTTGCGCACGATATTAGCGTCGCGCCGCGTGGTCGCTTCGGCGTGGAGCGATTGCTGGATGTCCTCCAGTTCGCCGGTCGCGCCGGCGATGAAGTCGCCCATGGTCATGCCGACAAAGTTCGCCTTGCCGTCCTCGCGCCAGAGCTGGTCACGGCGCAAAACGCTGACCTGGCCGCCCTCGGCGTCGCGCCCACCGATCTCGAGGATCAGCGGCACGCCCTTCTTGACCCAGCCCCAGCGCTTCTGCGTGGCCTTGCCCGGGCGCTTGTCGAGCAGCACGCGTGCACGCTCGCCGAACGCCGACTGGCCGGCGAGCGACTTGTACAATTCCTCGCAATAGGCGAGCAGCGCGGCATCGCCGTCGTTGTCGCGCAGCATGGGCAGGATCACGATCTGGTGCGGCGCGATCTGCGGCGGCACGCGCAGGCCATCGTCGTCGCCGTGGGTCATGATCACGCCGCCGATCATGCGCGTCGAAACGCCCCAGCTGGTGGTGTGGCAGTATTGCTGGGTGCCCTCGCGGTCCTGGTACTGGATGCCCGCCGCCTCGGCGAAGCCAGTGCCAAGGTAGTGCGAGGTGCCCGCCTGCAGCGCCTTGCCGTCCTGCATCATCGCTTCGATCGAATAGGTATCGACCGCGCCGGGGAAGCGTTCGTTCTCGGGCTTGGCGCCGGCGATCACCGGCATCGCCAGCACGTCCTCTGCGAAGCTGCGGTACATTTCGAGCGCGCGCATCGTCTCGGCCATCGCGTCGTCGCGGTCTGCGTGCGCGGTGTGGCCTTCCTGCCAGAGGAATTCGCTGGTGCGCAGGAACATGCGCGTGCGCATCTCCCAGCGCACCACGTTGGCCCACTGGTTGGTGAGCAGCGGCAGGTCGCGCCACGACTGGATCCAGCGCGCCATCGCCGCTCCGATCACCGTTTCCGAGGTGGGACGCACGACCAGCGGCTCTTCCAGCTTCGCTTCCGGATCGGGCATCAGCCCGCCCTTGGGATCGGCAATCAGGCGATGATGCGTGACGACCGCCATCTCCTTGGCGAAGCCTTCGACGTGGTCGGCTTCCTTGGCGAAGTAGGAGAGCGGGATGAACAGCGGGAAATAACAGTTCTGGACGCCGGCATCCTTGATCCGCTCGTCCATCAGCTTCTGGATGCGTTCCCAGATGCCATAGCCCCACGGCTTGATGACCATGCAGCCGCGCACGCCCGATTCCTCGGCCATCTCGGCCTCGGAAATCACGGCCTGGTACCACTGGGCGAAATCGTCGGCGCGCGTGACGTCGAGCGCATGCTTGATGCGGGTCTGGTTCATCCGCGCCGGTTAGGACGGGCGGCGGATTCCCGCAATGGACTTTCGAGTCAGGGTCAGCGGCGGGATCAGCGGCTCAGTTCGTCGAGCTTCTTCTGCATTTCGGCCATCTGCTTGCGCAGCGCCTGGAGTTCACCCGGCCCTCCCGTCCTTGTTTCGCCCTCGCTCTTGCCCGCATGGGGGGCGAAGGCGGCGGCGGCGGCGGTGAACATCTCCATGTTCCGCTGGGCGATCTGGGCGAGCGGGTTGACCCCAATGCTGTCCTCGATCGCCTTGCGCATCTTGGCCTGGTTGTCGCGGAAATATTCCATCGAGGCTTCGAGGTAGCCAGGCAGCAGCGCCTGCATCGAATTGCCGTACATCGAGATGAGCTGGCGCAGGAAGTTCGTCGGCAGCATCTGCTCGCCGGCCGATTCTTCCTCCATGATGATCTGGGCGAGGATCGAATGGGTCAGGTCGTTGCCGGTCTTGGCGTCGATCACCTGGAAGTCGACGTTGTCCTTCACCATCTGCGCGAGGTGATCGAGCGTGATGTAGCTCGACGTCCTCGTGTTGTAGAGGCGCCGGTTGGCGTACTTCTTGATGATGACGATGTCGCCGCCGGAATCCTTGTCTGCCATCACGCGCCCCTCTTGCCTGCGAAACACCACGATCCGCCAGCAGTTTAGCAGATGCAGCATGTGCGCTGCAACATCGTGACTCGATTTATCCGCGCGAAAAACGCCTGCCCAGCAGTGTGAACAGCTCGTACTGTGACAATCCGGTAATCCTTGCCGCTTCTTCGGGCCGGTATTCAATCTCCAGCCAGTCGCCTTCACGGCAGTCGGACGCATGGGAAATGTCGATTGCGGTCATGTCCATCGACACACGCCCGATTACCGGCAGGCTCACGCCGTCGCGCAACAAGCTGCCCTTGCCCGACCAGCAGCGCAGATAGCCGTCGGCATAGCCGACCGAAACGATCCCGATGCGCATCGCGCGCTCGGCCACGAACGTCGCATTGTAGCCGACGCGGTCGCCGGCAGAGATGTCGCGCACCTGCAGCACCGCGACTTCCGGATGCGCGACCTGCCGGATCACGTCCGCAAGCTCCGGCCTGGCGATCCCGCCGTAAAGCGCGAGACCAGGCCGGGTGAGATCGAAGTGGTAGTCTGCGCCAAGCGCGATTCCCGCGCTGTTCGCCAGGCTGTAGCGCCTCGCCGCGACTTGCCCGCGCACGTCGCGAAAGGCTGAAAGCTGCGCGGCATTTTGCGCCACGTCCTCGTCGGCGCTGGCCAGGTGGCTGTGGCAGCATTCGATCTCGAGTCCGGCGGTCAGCGTACCGCCCAGCTCATCGCGCGAGAAGCCGAGACGGCTCATGCCGGTGTCGACCATGATGTCGCAAGGACCACCGCCCGCCTCGCCCCACAACCGGGCCTGCGACAGGCTGTTGAGCACGGGTCGCACACCCACGGCGCGGGCGTATGCTGCGTCGGCGCCTGTCAGAGGCCCATGCAGCACCGCGATGCGCGATGGCGGGACAAGCGGCAGCAGGTCGGGAACTTCGCTCCAGTGCGCGACGAACCAGTCTTCGCAGCCCGCCTCGCGCAGCACGGGCACCACTTGCCGCGCGCCCAGACCATAGGCGTCTGCCTTGACCGCGGCGCCGGCGGATGCCGCACCCGACATCGTATCGAGCGTGCGCCAGTTCGCCGCCAGCGCATCGTGATCGAGACGCAGCCGCAGCGACGAAGGCGGAACTCCGTAACAGTCAGCCGGCAAGCGCGTCTTCCTCGTCGCTGAAATCGCGCGGCGGACCTGAAGGTATGCCCCAGACGCCCACCGCGAAAGCGATCGCCACGAACACCCAAGTGTACCACAGCCCGGCATAGGCATCACCGCTGCGCGCCACGATGTACCCGGCGATGAGCGGCAGGAATCCGCCGAAATAGCCCGCGCCGATGTGGTAGGGGATCGACATCGAGCTGTAGCGGACGTGTGCCGGGAACATCTCGGCAAGCAGCGCGGCGACCGAACCGTAGGTCGCGCCCGACAGCGCGCCGAGCAGCACCAGCAGCGCGCCGATCCCGAGCAGGTTGGCGAGCGGCGGGCTCTGCGGCGCAAGGTCGTATCCCGCGGCCTCGAGCCAGGTGGCGAGCTGCGCGCGACGCGCCTTGGGATCATTCCACGAATAGTCAGAGAGAGGCGCTGCGACCGTGCCGATGAACAGCCCCGTCGCGTCCGCCTTCGCAAGCCTGTAGGGAATGCCTGCCGCCGTCAGATCCTCGAGCAGGCGACCGCACCGGGTCTTCTGCGTCGTGGCGAAGGGATCGTAATTGCAGTCCGGTCCCGACACGGCGACCGGCGCGGCCTTCGCTGCGGCGCTGAGGCCCGGATTGGCCAGCGAGCCCATTGCCCAGAACGCGGGGAACAGCAGCACCAGCGTCAGCGCATAGCCCCAAACGATCGGCTTCTTGCGCCCCACCCGGTCGGACATCGAGCCGAACAGCACGAAGAACGGCATCGAAACCAGCCCGGCGAGACCGACCACGACCTGCGCCGTGGTGGTGTCCATGTGCATCGGGCCATACAGGAAGGAAAGGCTCGAGAAGAACGCGGTGTACCAGATCGTCGTCAGTCCGCCGGTAATGCCGAACAGCGCGATGAAGATGCGCTTCTTGTTGCCGGGGTAGGTGAAGCTTTCGACGAAGGGATTGCCGGCGATTTCGCCTTCTTCCTGCATCTGGCGGAACACAGGGCTCTCGTTGAGCTTGAGCCGCATCCACAGCGAGATCGCCAGCAGCGCCAGCGACAGCAGGAACGGTACGCGCCAGCCCCATGTCTCGAAGGCGGCGGGCGGGATCAGGAAGCGCGTCGAAAGCACCACGGCGACGCTCAGCACGAAACCGCCGACCACCGAGGCCTGGATGTAGCCGGTGTGATAGCCGCGCCGGTCCGGCGCAGCATGCTCGGACACGTAGATCGTTGCGCCGCCGTACTCCCCGCCAAGGGCAAGGCCCTGCAGGATGCGCAGGGCGATAATGACGAAGGGCGCTGCCATCCCGATCGTTTCGGCGGAGGGGATCAGCCCCACGCCCGCCGTGGCGATTCCCATCAGGGTGACGGTGGCGAGAAAGGTGTACTTGCGGCCAAGCTTGTCGCCGAAAAAGCCGAACAGGATCGCGCCGAGCGGCCGGAAACCGAAGCCGATGGCGAAACCGGCCCAGACCAGCAGCAGTTGCAGCGTCTGGTTGCCCGCCGGGAAGAACGTCTTGCCGATGATGCTGGCGAGCGTGCCGTAGATGAAGAAATCGTACCACTCGAAGATGGTGCCCGCCGACGAGGCGGCGACCACGAGTCGCATGTCGCGAGCGCTGATCTGTTCGTAGTGTCCCGACATCGCGGCCTGTTCCTCCCTCACGCAAGCCATGGTCTAGCGAAGCGCACGGCTCGCTGCAAAGGGCCCGTCAGCGATGGGCCGGCAAGGCATCGAGCGCCGCGTCCCAGGCCAGCAGGATCGCTGCGTGGCGCGCGGGATAGGCGCAGGCTGGCGCGATCAGGGCAATGCCGGGCCATCGGGGTTCGCCCCCCTCCCCCGAAAGCCAGGTCGCAATGGCCTGCCGCGCCGTCGCAATGTCATCACGCGCCATGCCCAGGGCCGCCGCGGCGAACACGCTCGCCGCCGCCTGTCCGACGGCGCAGGCGTGCGGCCGGATGCCCAGCGCCGCGATCCTGCCGCCGGCATCGACGTCGAGCGCCAGTGCGATGCTGCTGCCGCAGGACGGCGAGCGCGCCGCCCCGTTGAGCGGCAGCGCATCGTTCCACGGCCAGGCCGCCAGCCGCGTCGCCGCGGCAAGTATGTCCGGCGTATAGAGTCCTGCGGCGGCCCGGCTGGCCATCAGTCCGCGTGTTTCTTTTTCGCGGCGGCCTCTGGCGCTTCGCCGCGCAGCGCATCCTGGCGGCGCTGCGCGATCATCGTCATCAGTTCCTCGCTGGCGGCGTTGAGGAATGGATAGGTCCGGGCTTGCGAGATCCATAGCGGACGCCCCTGCGCACCCCAAACGAGGTCATAGCCGAACACGATGATGGCGAAGGCGAGAACGACGATGATGAAGCCCTTCACCGCGCCAAAGCCGAAGCCGAGGATGCGGTCGATCGGCCCCAGCACTGATTCGCGGCTGGCGCGTCCGGCGCTTCGTGCGATGATCCTGGTGACCGCAAACGGCACAAGCATCAGCAGCGCGAATGCGAGCACGCCTGCCCCGGTCTCGCTGTCGACATAGGGCGTGATGCGCACGGTCAGAGGCTCGTGGAAGTAGTGCAGTGCGAACAGCGCGATGCACCACGCCGCGAGCGCCAGGACTTCTTCGGTAAATCCGCGAAAGAAGCCGCCGATCGCGGCGAACGCGACGATGAGGAATACAGCGTAGTCGAGCCCGGTCATATCGGGCGCGATATCTATTGCCCGGCCATGACCCGGTCAACGAGGTTCGGCAGAAGTTCCAGTCCGGAATAACGAATTCCTGGCTCGGTTGATCCCGTTGCTCCCGGAGGGCCGCAAGCGCGGTCGAACCCCAGCTTGACCGCTTCCTTCAGCCGGGTCGGCATGTGCGCCACCGGGCGGACCTCACCCGCGAGCGAGACCTCGCCAAACCAGATCGACGATTGCGGCAGCGGCCGGTCGGCGAGCGCGGAGACAAGCGCAGCGGCCACCGCAACGTCGGCGCCGGGGTCCGAAAGCCGGTAGCCGCCCGCGATGTTCAGATAGACTTCGGCCGAGGAGAAGTTCAGCCCGCAGCGCGGCTCGAGCACCGCCAGCAGCATGGCCAGCCGTCCCGAGTCCCAACCCACCACCGCCCGGCGCGGCGTCGCGCCGCTCGCCAGCCTGACCGTCAGCGCCTGGATCTCGACCAGTACCGGGCGTGTTCCTTCAAGCGCGTGAAACACCGCGCTGCCCGCCACCGGGCGGTCGCGGCCCGAGAGGAACAGCATCGAGGGGTTGGA
>JAJXVK010000079.1 GCA_021782155.1 Pseudomonadota bacterium | reverse complement strand
CTGGGCACGCCAGGCCGCGCGGCTGTCGGCGCTCCCCCGCCTGATCGCCAGCGCCGACCTCGCCGCCTCCTTCGCTCGCGCCGCCCCTCTGCCCCATGGCAGCATCGTGATCGGGGCAATGCTGGCCGACCGGCATGCGATGGCGAAGGGCAAGCTCTCCGCCGGCGGCATTGCCGCGATCGGCCTCAACCAAAACCGCGCCCCCTGGCGGGCGCTGCTGACCGGCGTGACCGACGACGACCTCGACGAACTGACAACCCACGCCCGCGACGAACGCTGCCGGCTCGCCTGGCTCGAAGCGCTTGGCGCGGGCGGCACAGCGGTGGTCCGCCTCGATCAACGGCTGCGCCTGTGGCTGGCCCGGCTCGACACCGCCTGTGCATCGCGGCGCAAGTCGTCGCACCTGCGCCCTCTCGCCCTGCTCGCCGGAGCGGGTCCTTCGCTCACCGTCGCGCGCGCGGCGAAAGCGTTGGGGCTATCTCGGCAGGCGACCACTCGGCTCATCGCCGAGGCGTGCAAGGCGCACCTCCTGCGCGAGATCACCCAAGGCAACGCCTTCCGCCGCTATGTCATCGCCGTGTGATGGGCAAAACTCGTCAAAACAGCAGAAATTCAACTAACTTTCTGACATTACTTATAAAATATGACCTCCCCGGAAATGTGCCGTACAGCGCCAAAATAGGCCCCGGATAGGGGAAGGGTGCAGCGGCGCGCCGAACGCGCTCTACGGGCCCCTCAAGGCGAAATTTGATGATTTGGCACTGCGGGCGACCTTTCACCCTTCGCTTCGAGCCTGGCGACGGCCAATTCGAGTGCGCGGGCTGTCGGAAGAGCAAATCCCCAGCAGGCCGGATCAAATGGTTCGCTGTCCCAGCGCGGCCGTCGCCGCAGTTCCGCCTGTATCGCAAAATCCCTCGCGAGCTGGAGACTGGCGAGCGCTTCTGCACGGCTTTGCCGCTGTCGGCTCTCCGCGCCCAGGGCATGCAGGGCGCGCTGGCGCCAGTCAGGTCCGTCACGGTCGACCCGCGCCAGATAGCTGAACGCGCTCAGCCTCTGCGCTGCCGCCTCAAGGCGACGATACCGTCTGCGTAGACGATGACGATGAACCCGGCGAAGCGCTACTGTGAGCATCGCCCTCGACATCGCCGACTTGGGGAGCGGCATGCGGGGCAGCTCGGCCCCAGGGCACCCGGGCACAGCGAAGGTCGCGGCAAAGCGGCGCGGCAACTCGCGGTCGTGGCAATGAGCGTGGGCCAGCAGCAGCGTGCGCGCAGGCACGACATGGAGACGGTTCGCGCTGAACTCGCGCATGTAGGCATCGAGCCCGGGCGGCGGACGCTCGGCAGCGCCCTGCCCCAGCAGCTTCAGTGCGGCATGACGGTTGCCGAGCAGACGGGGTTCGGCGAAGCCGAGCAGCTCAAGTGCACGCACTGACACCGCAGCAAGGCGGCGCAGTGAAGCAAGATCGATCACCCCGACGGCGCGGCGCGGCACATCGCGCAGATCGACCAGCAAGGCCTGATGCTTGCGGCAGAGCCAGCTTTGCCGAAGCGTCCATTCGCGCAGGATCACCAGCGGCTTGCCTGCCAGGTGGAATTCGAGCCAGCATTTCAGACAGCCATAATGGCGCCCGCGCGGCGGCAACAGATACTCACCGCTAGCCGGAACGAGGGTGGCCTGCACGACGGACACCTCGCACTGCACCGCCCAGGCAATCCGTTCGATTGCCGCACCCGCGTCCGCGCGCGTGCGGGCTACCTGTCCGCCGCCAAGATCGAGGCGGGCAAGCCCCGGCTCCAAGCCAAGAAATTCGAACAAGCCGATGCGCGTCGTATCGTGGCGTGAGACAAGCCGGTCGAGCCACGAATCGAAGAATTCCTCGGGCTGCGGCAGAACCCGGTAGGCCAGCGGAGCCGGATCCCTCTTCCATTCCTCCCGCCTCACCGGTCGATATAGCAGGGAAACAGTCGGGCCGCCTCGTAGACGTCGGAGAATTCGACGTACTCCCGCCCATGCATGTCCCTCGCAACCCGCTGGCTCCAGTGCAGCAGGCGCTTGAAATTGCCTGTCACACCGTGGCTGGTGCGCCAGATGAATTCGGCCATTTCCGGTTCGGCGAAGCGGTCCGGCTCACTCAGGCCAATGCCGCGCGCCAGGACCCGGATCAGCTGCTGCGAAGGCTCCCCCGGTGCCCAGGGCGTCAGGCGCAGGATGATCGAGCGATACGCCAGTTCGGCATCGTCGCTGAAGATGTCGGCGGCGATGTCGAGCCCGGCAACTACCATGTGGACATTGCCCTCGCTCATCAGAAACCTGAACGAATCCAGCGCATCGCGCCGCGCCCGTCCGCTGGCCGTCAGCACCGCATGGACATTGTCTATGGCAACCAGCCTGGTCGCCTGCTCACCCAGCAGTTCGGCTACCTTGAGGTCAGCAATCTGGTGCGTGCGGCGGGTGAGCGGCCAGCCCTGCTTCCACAACAACGCAAGGTTAATCCGCAGCGATGTCGGGTGCGAGGGCACGACCGCACGCAGCATCGGAATGTAGCGCGCATCGCCCCAGTCCGCTGGTTCCGGATAGGCCAACTCAATCCGCCGACCCACTTCCTTCAGGATCGATGTCTTGCCCATCCCCGACTGGCCGACCAGGACAACGCAGGTCGGCCGGTCATCCGGATCCTCGCCGGCCAGCCCCACCAGCGTATTCACATGCACACGTGCCTCGTCGAAATCGATCCAGAAGGCCTGCCGCAGTGCGCCTGCCGACGCTAAGCCTCGCTTATCGGCTTGAGCCATTCCAATTCTCCCAGTTCCTCCAGTGGAAGCCATCTCGCACCGGTTGCAGAAGTGCCTGCTGGCGGCGGCGGTGCGTGCGAAACACCTTCGCGCTCGAGCCGCTTGCGCCCCTGGCGGTGCTGCCGGGTCCGGATCTTCGAGGCCCGCACTTCCTGGCGATTGGCGTAGACGAGCCTTGCAATCTCAGCCTCGCCGCTGCCTTGATGATAGGCCGCCCCGCGGCGGCGATGCGCGGCGGCAGCGGCATCCCACTCCACCTTGGTGACGTGCGGGTACGAACCGACGACACACGCCGCGACAAGGGCATCATCGATCTGCGGATAGACCTCCTGGATCGTGCGTTCATCGACATGGATCATGATCTTGAGCCCAAGCCGGGTCGCAAAGCTCTCGTGCCAGTATCGGCGGTGATCAATCCGGACCCCGCCAGCGGTTATGGTGCGTTCGACCCACGGCAGAAACCGGCGGGTCAACTGCGCGACGTCGATCCCGAGAGGAACGAGAGCGCCATGTTCCGCCGCCCCATCCTGCCACCTCTGCGCGGGCGCGATCCGCCCCAACCCGTCATGCGGGGTGTGATGGTAGCGGCAGATTTCCCGGACGAACCAGCGCTCAAACTCCTCCAGCGTCATGGTGGCGGCCGCTTCGACGTCGTGGCCATCGCGCTTCGTGACGTCGCCCCCGGTTGCGCCCGGTAACAGCAGCATCTTTTCGCACATGGTGCCGATCAGTCGCTCGATGTGGCCCCCGAAATGGGCCGGGCCACGCGGTCGGATGTCCGGATCGATCCCGTAGGCGTGACAGGCGCTTCGGAAGACTTCTGCCCGGTGAGAGCCTGCATGGTCGGCATGCAGCCGCTTGAAGAACCCGTGAATCGGGTAGTCTTCATTCATGCCGAGACCCGCCAGCAACGGCTGCTTGGGGAGCAGCGCGTTGGCTACCGCCCGACCGCAGCGGAAGATCGAGGGATCCCCAAAACTCACATAGAACCCCAGAATGCAGCGGCTCCAGACCTCGATCAGCAGTGTAACCCACGGTCGCCCCAAGGCCTCTCGGCGCACGCTATCGACGAGCATGACGTTGGCCGGCGAGTGGTCCATTTGCACGAGGTCTAGGAACCCGTTGCTTTGGTACTGGCCGGGATGCGGTTCGTATGCCGTCCGCCGCTTCGACCCCATGGTCGAGCGCGCAAGCTGCGGTGAGCTGATATCGCCGATCAGCCGCTCGATGGTCCGAACGCTCGGGACATCTCCACGCTTGAACCGGTAATCGCCGTTGTCCGCGATGAGCAGGCTGCGGATCTGGTTGGCAGCCTCCCGCACGCTGGGGCGCGGACGATGAAGGAAAATCTCCTCGATCTCCTGGTCGATCGCCGTGAAGATTACGGGCGGCGCATGCCTTGTTCCGGGCTTCGGCCCCTTTGGCCGAGGCGCGAGACTCTCCGCGATAGGATGCTCCCGGAACCGGCGGGCAAGTTCGCGAATCCGTCGCTCGCCGAGATCCGTTTCTTCGCTGATTGCGGCCACCGACGCTGCTGCCAGCGGACCCTCCAGCGAAACATGACGCCGGAACACCGCGTACAGATATGCACCGGTTTTCAGCGCCGCTGCGGAAGGCTTGGCGGCTCGGGGTGGTTTTCGTTCGATCACCGGAATACTCCGACCGATCTATGGACCGCTTCAGCGTCGTCTATTTTGACGTAATTGAGAAGCCAAAATACTTCAGTGCCAGGATTTCATGCACTGATTTCGTCACTCTATGATTTTATATCAATAGGTTACGTTGATTGTTTACTTCTTTGTCCCGTGACACCAGGCCGGCGACAGTCATCGCACCGATTGCCGCGACTTCGCATACGAATGCCACTCGTCGCAGCCGGGAGCGCCTTCGTTCCACGCTCAATTAATCGGCTCGAGGAGCCCCGTAGCTTCAGCATCATGCAGGGCGAAGTCGAGCGGACGAGCTGCGGGATGCCGGCGAAGCGCGTCTATCGCGTTGCAAATGTGAAGGGAGGCGTCTGTCTGGCCTTCTCGATCAAACAAGCGCAACAACCAGAAGCACCCTTCGAGCATGGCCTCGAAGGACGCTCGGCCTCGTCCACACTAGGCGACGACTGCGCGCTGCTCATTTGATGCCAATACCGTCGCTGGCAGTCCGGCTAAGATACGCGCGGCGGACGGTTTCACGATCGGGCGCAGCCTTGAGGCGGACAAGGCGAGACTCAATCCCGCCCTCGTTTCGGCCCAGCTCGTCCATGATGGCGGCGATCGGCGTCATCTCGCTGGTGAACCAGGCAAGGACGCGAGCATCCTCTTCGGCCGACCAGCCCTGCCCACTCCTCGGCCCGCGGGGCTTGGGCGGTTTTGTCGGAGTTGCGCGAAGCGGCGGGCTAATCTTTGTTGGTTCGTCCGCGAGGCGGGCGGCCGCTTCGACAAGGGCCAGCCATCCCTCCCGCGGCATTTCGATGATCTCGCCATCGGGCGAGCAGTATGTCCCATGGGTGCCGTCGAACGTGAGCGAGTGAAGCCGACCGTCAACCTCCCAGGAAAGTTGCGGTTTGCTGAGTCTGGTCGTCACGGAGGTCTCGGGTTTCATGACACCATTGTAGCGATTTTCGTCGCTCCGATCATCTGTTCTATCGTGCGAAGTCAGACAGTTGCACCCAGACTGGACCTAACGACGATACCCATGATCGCGACCGTCAAGGTCAAGAAACCGAACAGGATCTTCGCCAATCCAGCGCGGCGAGCCGCTGCCCCGGTGCGCATCTTTCGCGCGGTGCGATCGATCCGGGTCCGGACCGAAAGCCAGCCATCGAACACGTCGGTAAGCCCGTAGGTCATCAGCGCGAAGGCGATCAGCAGGACGAAGCCTTTCACCAGAGCGGGATCCACGACCAGCAGAACCATGCCGGACAGCGCGAGGACCGTGCCCAGGATCTTGGTCACATCGAGCATCGGCATGATCCGATATAATCGCACCGATCTGCTTACTCGAACGCGGCCCAGGGGGCGGTCGCAGGCCGCGCAGCGATGGACGAGCTGCGCGTCAGCCCAACGACCCAGCGGTTTGGTGCAGTAGGGGCAATTCGCTGCCGGGACGCCGGTGAGCATGTTCATGGCTTCGGACTCTCGATTGGCGGCGCCGTCGCAGCTGCGGGCTTGGCCGGCAAGCGTGCTTGCACGTCGACGATGAGCTTACGGAACGCGTCGAGGACCGCCAGCGAGGTGATCTTGCCGATATCGGTCGACCCGTAGGTGCCGCCGAGCGCGCCCACGCCAAGCCCAAGCAGCAGACCACCGCCGACGACGCCGATGTCCTTCTTGCGGGCCGAGCCGGTCGCGACCGCCTCCTGCAGTCCGGTGTCGACCGATACCAACGACAGCATGACCTGGCTCTCGAGCGTCTTCGACTTGAGGCCGACCGCGCCGCCCAGCGTGCCGCCTAACCCGCCGCCGCTCTCGCGGCTCTTGGCATCGGAATAAAGCACCTGCGCGCTGATGAGGTAGTCCGCTTTGGTCATCGCCGCGGACGGCGTTGCCCCCGCCATCGCGCGTTCACGCTCGAGCGCGGACATTGCGGCACCGCGGTCTGCTACCCGGAAGCAGTTCGAGCGTGCGGCCATGAGTTTGATGAGCGGCAAGGGATCGACCCTGGCCGTTCCGCCTCCTTGCTGCGCCTCTGCCATTTTAAGCAGCGCTGCCAGACCCGGTGACAGGCTGTCGCGCATGTCGGGCGCCTTCTCCTCGACCAAGGCAACGACGCCGAGCGGCGCCGCGCATCGTGGCAGCTCGGTGTTCTCGTCGACACCGGTGCCGCCCTGCCCCAGCTTTTGCGCGAGCGCGGGAGTGCCGGCGAGCGCGAGGCCCGCCAGCAACCCAGCGGCGATCATTCGCCTAGCCATGCTTCACCTTGCCCTGCGTGTGCTTGGTGGGATCGCAGATGCCCGCCTTTTCCTCGGCGACCTTGCGCGCGACCTTGGCTTCGTCGCAGTCCGCGCAGTCGGGGCAATCAGGGCAGTCGGGGCAATCCCCGCAGTCCTTGAGGTCGCACTTGGCGCGGTGCTTCCCGGCGTGCGCGTGGTAGGCCGCCTTCTTCTTCGCCACCCGCGCGGCGACATCCGTCCCGGCGGTGGAGGAGGCGTACTCGTTCATGGCCAGGAGAACCGGGCCCGTTTCGGCAGTCTGAGCTGCCGCAGGTACGGCGACGCTCGCGGCCATCAGGCCGAGCGCGGACGCCAACAGGTATCGCTTCATCATTTGCATTCACTCCTTCTTGGTTGTCTTCACCACCCCGTGCGACGGCCGTCGCGCAGGTCATTGTCCCGGCGACCGCTGTCGCCGAGAGCCGAGCGGCGGATCTCCAATCGGACCCCGTCGCCTCGTCTGCTGGTGCGGATATCGCGGAGATCCACGTCGTTGCGCTTCGCCCAGCGTTCCGCAGCGGCTTCGTCGCCGAAGTCGCCCATTTCCTCGAAATCCCAATTGCTCATGCTTCCTCCTTTCCGCGTCATCACGCTGCTGTTCGGCGCATCGCGCGCGAATCCGGTTGTGGCACCAAAGCCTCGGCAAGCGCGCTGCGCACGCTGAGGGCGGTCTGACGGCCCCCCGAGAGCCTGATGGTCGTGTACCCTGCCCTTGCCGTCATCTGGTCGCGCTGGGCGTCCTGCCGGGCATTGTGGGTCCGATCGTCGAGCTCGACGATCGCGATGATGTCGCCGCTGGCCCGGTCCTCGAGGAGAAAGTCGACCCGTTTGGAGGAGAAGAGGTTGCGCACCGACGTCGCGCGGCTCCCGTTGAGCCCCCGTGCTGGCTGCAGGATTGCGCCCATTGACACCTGGGCATGAACGCGCGCACTTGGAATTGCCTGCTCGATGAACCCGCAGACGATCCGCTCGCGCTTGGTCATCAGCTCGCGCGGCCGCACCGGCAAGCGATCGATGCCCGATCCCTCGGCTAGCAGGCGCAGCAAGGCGACAAGGATGATCGCCAGGACCAGGAAGACGATTTGCTGCTGTGTCATAGCGGATCCGGTCCGGTCAGCATCTGACGCGTCGGCAGGTTGCCATCGAACCGGCGATGCAGGTTGATGCCGTTTCCGCCGCGCGCCGGGAAATCCATCAGCTTGGCGACGGTCTCGAATTGGGTGTTGGGCCCGAAGAAGTCCTTCGGGCCGTGCCACTTCTGGCCCTCGACGATCCGCATGCGCCACCTGCCCGCGGGGGCGGGAACGTCGACGTCGTCGTTTGCTGCCACGAAGACGGAGAGGGCGTGTGCGCCGCTTCGGGGATCGATAAGCTGGACGACGGCGTTGGCCTCCGCCGCGCTCACGCGCAGGCGGCTCTGAACGAGACTCAACGGCAAGGTGCGCGCCACCGCGACACTTCCCGATTCAGGAAAGGTGATCGCTGGTTGGAAATCCGGAAGCCACCCCCGACGCTTCGCGTCGGCCAAGATGCCGATCGCCACCGGCACCAAGCAGAGGATGGGGATCAGACCGCGCAGAGCAGGCGTCCAACCGGCGCGGCCTGAACGAGTACGTCGGCGGCGACCGTAGCGCATCACTACGCGATCGTACTCGTCGAACTCGGTGTTCTTTCCGACCCGGCTCGCGCTTCCCAGCGGAACGTCGTCGCGTTCGACCCTGCCCTTCTTGTCCTTCCAGACAGGGATCGACGCCGCTCCACCGCGCTTGCGGTAGCGGTCGCGCATATAGTCGCGGTCGGAGAGGCCCATGTCAGGAGCGCGCCTTCGCCGGCATGAACCGGCGCGCCGGCAGACGAATGGTGATCTCACCCGGCTCGCCGCTTGTCAGCGTGCGCGCCAGCGGCCGCAACAGCAACAGAAGGAGGACCGCGATCGCCGCGAACGAGAGAGCGTCCCCGGCCCATTTCATCGCATGTTCGTGATGCGCCTTGGCGATGCAGGTCTTGAGGCTGTTGGCTTCGAGGTCGCACCAGTGAATATGTTCCAGGTGCTTCACGGAATCGTAGGTCATAATGGGCGTCATTTCTGGGGCCGCGCTGGTGGGTTGGTTGGACATGATCTAGAAGCTCCTCATGGGTCGGACGCTGTGTGGTAGATGGCGCCGACGCCCGGGTTGGATCGGCATGTAGAGGGCAATAAGCTGCTCGATCTCTTCCTCACCGAAGGGGTCGTCATCGAGACCTGTGAATGGGTTGAGCGAGGACATTGCGTCGTCGAGAGGGAGACTGCGCGCAATCCAGCCATCAAGACTATATTCCTGTTCGAACAGGGAGGGTGTTCTGATCGCTTGTTCGCTCGTGTGCGGCGGCTCGTCATTTTCGGGGCTGTTGCCGCTACTTGCCCGATGAGTGGGTCCGGTGGGGACTGGAGCTGGTGGCAGCTTTGGCGGCGCACTACGCTTTGCCTTCGAGCGCGCGCGCGCTTGTATGGGAGGTTCGACCTGCTTTACCGGGGGACTATCTGCGCGCTCGCCGGCGGGTGCAGCACGGCGCGCTTCCAGGTAGTGCTTGGTGAGTGTGATAACCCACGCGCCGCCGAACACGACAGCGTATATGGCGATCATCGCGATGTGCCAGTTGTGGTTCACAGCTCCAGTCCAATGTCTTTTTCGGGGAACGGAAGGTCCGGTGTGCGCGGTTCGACAGCGACGCGCAGATGGGTGAGATCCATCGATTTCCGGTCGTGGTCGGGCGGCAAAGTCGGATTGAACGGCGTCGCTTGTCCCGAAGGGCTGGTCTGGCGCTGCGGCGCTTTGTCGACCTCGAGCTGACCGACGGTTTCGAGAGCCGACGTCTTGTTACCCTCGTTCCGCTCGATCGCGCTGGTCAGCCGGTCCTTGTTGTCAGTGTATAGTGTCAGATCGTCTCGAACGCGCGTGACGGTCACGTTGAACAGGCGTTGGTTCGATAGATTGCTTTCGGTCGAGCTCATCACCGCGATGCCTTTGTCGGCCGTGATGCCTTGCGCCATGTGCATGTTGAGCGCGTAGGCGAGGCCCATGCGCTCAAGCATCGGATCGCCGGTCTTCAATTCGTGCAGCGTCTTGTCGGCCGCCTCGACCGTGATGCCCTTGTCCGACACCGACACCACGCGCGCGAGAGCGGCGTTGAGCAGTCCGCGATCCTTGTCGTTCTGCGTCCAGCGGATCTGGTCGTTCTCGTGGAGCTTGATGCTCTCACGCTGGCTGAGGCCGAGCGCATCCCGCTTGTCCATCGGGTCGATCTTCTGCGGATCGAAGCGCAGGGTCTTGCTGCCCGAGCGCAGTTCCACCCTGCCCTTGGCATCGATGCCGATGACCTCGTAGGTGCCGCGACGAAGTCCGAGCTCGCTGACCGCGCGCGCGACCTCGAGCGTCTGCCCGGCGGCATAGGTCTTGGCGTAGCGCAATTCCTCCCTTGTCGTGTTGACCCGTTCGATCACGCTGAACGTCCGCCCCTCGCCCGCCAGGGTACCGTCGGCCTTCAGACCTGCCTGCACGCGCTCGTTCAACTCGGCGCGAGACGCGCGGCCAGAAGCGAACAGCGCGGTCGCGTCGCGTTCGTCCTTGGGCAGGGATAGCCAATGGTTGGCGGCCGCCTCGACGTGGGCCGGACTGGCCTTCAGCTTTTCGCCCAGGACACCGAGTGCTTCGCGCACGGCGCCGCGATTGGCGAGCGCGGCGACGCTGCGCAGCTGATCCGTGCGCTGGCGCAGGTTCTCGTCCATGCGCTCCATGGCGATTCCGCCGGCTTGCGCCAGTGCGAACGACTTGCCCGCGTCGATCGCGGAAAGCTGCTGACGGTCGCCGATCATCACGAGGCGGTCGACCCCAAGCGCATTGGCGATCCCGACCAGATGGCGCATCGGTGTGCTGCCGACCATCGAGGCTTCGTCGAGCACGAGGACCGTGCCCTTGAGTTCGTTCCGGGCCCCTTCGTAGCCCTCTCCCCGCCCCGCGAGCGCATGGCGGGCATAGGTGTTGACGAACGACGACACCGTCTGCGCCTCGATCCCCGAGCCCTCGCGCAGATCGCCGACCATCTTGTTCTGAAAGGCGAGGCCCAGCACCTTGCGCCCTTCGGCTTCGGCAACCCGGGCAACGCTGGCGATCATGGTCGACTTGCCGGCGCCGGCGACGCCTTGCACGGCAACGATCCGATCGGACGAGGACAGCGCCAGCGTGGCAGCGGCCATCTGCCCGGCGTTCAGTGTCTTGTCCCCGGACGCTTCGGTCAGTCGCATCACCACCTGGTCGGGCGCGACGATCGGCTTGGCAGCGCCCTTCCCGGCGTCAATCTCGGCCAGGATCTTCGATTCCGTCGCGAGGGCGTCGGGCGTGGTGACATGGGTCACAATCCCGTCGATCCGATCTGACTTGCCCGGGATCAGCTTTTCTTCGCGGACGAGCGCGCTGATGCGCGCGTCGACCTTCTCGGCCGTGACGCCGGCAAGCCCGAGATCGAGCGCGGTGCGGGTGACCTCCGGCACCGAAAACGCCGCCTCGCGCTGCTCGAGGATGCGGACAGCCGAGGCGACCGCGTGCTGCGCGCGATATTCAGAGGCGGTAAGTCCGAGCCGGTCGAGGCCGCGATCGACCAGCGGGTCGCGCGGGCTGAAAATGCTGCCGACTGCGTCCCTGATGCCGGTCAAAACCTCGTTGACGCCACGCTCGGTCCGGAGGCCGGTCTCCGAGCCACCTCGTTCCGACCGACCGATCGCTTGCGCCAGCAAGGCCTTGCCGTCGAAGCCTAGCGCCGCGGCGCGGTCGCGCCAGCTGTCGCGCAAGCTGAGGCGATCCTCGACGTTGAGTTTAGGGTCGCGCGTGTTCGTGGTGACCTTGTCCAGCCCCTTTGGGGAGGAAATGCTCAATTCCTCTGCCTTGGCGAGGATCTCCGCCCGACGCTGGCTGAACTCCTCGAGCACCTCCTTGGGGACACCCTTGATCTCGAACTGGCCGTGCTTGCCGGTCAGCTGGGTCTCGTAGCCGAGCTTGGCCAGCTCGGACCGGAACTGCGCGTTGTATGCTGCGCCCAAAGTGGTGTTGTTCTTCCAGAGCTGGCCGTTGTGCAGCGCCTGCCAGGCATAGTTGCCGATTCGGCTCA
>JAJXVK010000078.1 GCA_021782155.1 Pseudomonadota bacterium | reverse complement strand
TCGCTGATCATCTCGGCCGCGGTCAGGATCGCGATGTCCTGCAGCATCGCCTTGCGGCGATCGCCGAAGCCCGGGGCCTTGACCGCCGCGACCTTCAGGCCGCCGCGCAGCTTGTTGACCACGAGCGTGGCCAGCGCCTCGCCTTCGATGTCCTCGGCGATGATCAGCAGCGGACGGCCTGACTGCACCACCGCCTCGAGGACCGGCAGCATCGCCTGGAGCGACGACAGCTTCTTCTCGTGGATCAGGATGTAGGGGTTGTCCAGCTCGACGGTCATCTTGTCGGGGTTGGTGATGAAGTAGGGCGAGAGGTAGCCGCGGTCGAACTGCATGCCTTCGACCACGTCGAGCTCGAACTCGAGGCCCTTGGCTTCCTCGACGGTGATCACGCCTTCCTTGCCGACCTTCTCCATCGCCTCTGCGATCTTCTCGCCGACTTCGGTGTCGCCGTTGGCCGAGATGATGCCGACCTGCGCGATTTCCTTGTTGCCCGCGACGGCCTTCGAACGGCCCTTGAGGTCCGCGACAACCTTCGTGACCGCGAGGTCGATGCCGCGCTTGAGGTCCATCGGGTTCATGCCGGCCGCGACCGACTTCATGCCCTCGCGAACGATCGCCTGGGCCAGCACGGTGGCGGTGGTGGTGCCGTCACCGGCGAGGTCGTTGGTCTTCGAGGCCACTTCGCGCAGCATCTGCGCGCCCATGTTCTCGAACTTGTCCTTGAGCTCGATCTCCTTGGCGACGGAAACGCCGTCCTTGGTGATTCGCGGGGCGCCGAAGCTCTTGTCGATCACCACGTTGCGGCCCTTGGGGCCCAGCGTGACCTTCACCGCGTCGGCGAGGATGTCGACGCCGCGCAGGATGCGCTCACGAGCGTCGCGCGAAAAGCGTACGTCCTTGGCTGCCATAATTCAGTTCCTTTGAATGTCGGTTGCGTGGGGGACGGCTCAGGCGATGACGCCGAGAATGTCCGATTCCTTCATGATCAGCAGGTCTTCGCCGTTGACCTTGACTTCGGTGCCGGACCACTTGCCGAACAGCACGCGGTCGCCGACCTTGACGTCGAGCGGCTGGAGCTTGCCATCGACGACAGCACCGTTGCCGGCGGCGACGATCTCGCCTTCGGCGGGCTTTTCCTTGGCGCTGTCGGGGATGATGATGCCGCCGGCGGTCTTTTCCTCGGCCTCGACGCGGCGCACGAGCACGCGGTCGTGCAGCGGACGGAAGTTCATGGGTGTTGCTCCCTCTCTACCAGATTGAATTGCGCGCTTGGCACTCTCGGGGGGAGAGTGCCAGCGGCGCGCATATGGGCGCGGGTCAGAGGGTCGTCAAGCGGCGGTGGCCAAGATTCTTTTCGCCTCGATGAATGGAGCCGGGTCGGCTCAGGCCGGCAGCAGTCCCAGCCGCGCCCGTCGCATCCAGCGCAGGAGCATCAGCGTCGCCACCACGACCAGTCCGGTCATCAGGCCGATCCACACCCCCACGCCGCGCAGCGGGGTAAACAGGCCGAGCCAGATCGAGGTGCACAGCCCCGGCCCCCAATAGCCCAGCAGCGCGATCAGCATGGGGGTGCGCGTATCCTGCAGCCCGCGCAGCGCGCCGGCTCCCACCGCCTGCGCGCCGTCGAACAGCTGGAACGCGGCGGCGACCAGCATGTACTGCAGCGCGAAGTGGACCATCGCCGCGTTCTGCGGCGCGTCGGGATCGACGTAGAGGTGCAGGATCGCGCGCGGGGCGATCAGCATCGCGCTGGCGGACACCGCCATGAAGCCGATGCCCAGCCCCACGGCCACGCGTCCCGCGCGGGCGATCGCGGCGACGTCGCGCGCGCCATAGGCGAGGCCGACGCGGATCGTCGCCGCCTGCGATACGCCGAAGGGCACCTGGAAGGCGATCGCCGCGACCTGCAGCGCGACGGTGTGTCCGGCAAGCTCGGCCTCGCCGATCCGGCCCATCAGGAACGCCGCGCTCGAGAACAGCCCGGCTTCGGCCAGCACCGTGCCGGCGATGGGCAGGCCGATGCGCACCAGTTCGGCCAGCCGCGGCCCCTCGATCCGCCACCAGTTGCCCATCAGCCGGTAGCGCCGCAACCGGCGGTCGAGGCGTATCACCAGCGCATAGGCGGCGCACATGGCCACGCTGGTGATGATACTCGACACCGCCGACCCGGTCAGTCCCATGGCCGGAGCGCCGAAATGGCCGAAGACGAAGGCGTAGTTGCCCAGCGCGTTCACCGCGACAGCAAGCGCGGTGATCGCGGTGCCGATCGCGGGCCGGCCCAGCGTCGCGACGAAAGTGCGCTGGGCAAAGGCGACCAGCGATGGAATCGCGGCGAACATCAGGATGTGGAGGAAGGGCTGCGCGCGGTCGACCACCGCCTGCTGCTGCCCGGTCAGCCGCATCAGCACGCCGCCCGCCAGGCACAGCGCCATGACGACGAGACCCGCCAGAAGCGCCAGCCACACCGCCATCCGCATGGTGCGGCGCACTTCACGCACCGCGTTCCGGCTGCGACCGAGTTCGGCGGCGATCACCGGCGCGGCGCCGCCGACCAGCCCGGTCATGCTCCACACCAGCAGCCCGAACAGCGATACCGACAGCGACGAGGCGGCGAGCGCCTCGGGTCCCAGCCGCGCGACAAACACCACGTCGACGGCATAGACCGCCATCTGCAGCAGGTTCGCCCCCGCCAGCGGGCCGGCGAGGTGGAGCAGGGCGGTCAGTTCCTGTTGCCAGGTCGAGGCGGGCCGATCGTACACGGTTCGTCGCTTACGCACTTGCCCGGCAATGGGAAAGTCGGCATGAGCCCCACCGGTCCCGGTCAATTCCGCCGTTGCAATATTAGCAACTTGAGATACACGTAGAACCCCATTCAGGAGGGATCGTTATCATGAAGACCCATACCCGGATTCTCGCCGTCACCGCGCTGTCGCTGTCGCTCGCCGCCTGTGGCGGCTCGAAGGACGAGGCCGCTTCGAACAACGAAGCCGCCGCACCGGTGGCCGCGGGCAATTCGACGGCCACCGAAGCCGCCAGCGAAGCCGCGCCCGCCGCCGCCGGAGCCGCCACCTCCGAAGCCGCCGCTCCCGCAGCCGGCGCCGCGCCGATGGCTTTCGCGATCTGCAAGACCTGCCATTCGCCCGAAAAGGGCAAGAACATGATCGGGCCGAGCCTCTTCGCCGTCTACGGCACGAAGGCGGGCGAGGTCGCGGGCTACAACTTCAGCGACGCGATGAAGAAGTCGGGCCTCACCTGGGACGACGCCACGCTCGACACCTACCTGACCAACCCGATGAAGATGGTTCCTGGCACCAAGATGACCTACGCCGGCCAGCCCGACGCGGCCAAGCGCAAGGAAATCATCGAGTACCTCAAGTCGCTCAAGTAAGCGGCGGCTTCCCGCAGGTACACGCAGGGCCGGCGCGTTGCGCCGGCCCTTTTTGCTGGCCAGGGCCGGTCAGTTACGGAAAGTGGGCAAGCGAAAAGGGCGACCCCGCGGGGCCGCCCTTTCCATTTTCTCGAACCGGAACAAGCCGGATCGAAGACGAAGATCACTTGATCTCGACGGTGCCGCCGGCTTCCTCGATCTTCTTCTTGATGTCTTCGGCCTCGGCCTTGTTCACGCCTTCCTTGATCGCCTTCGGCGCGCTCTCGACGAGGGCCTTGGCTTCGGTCAGGCCGAGCTGGGTGATGGCGCGGACTTCCTTGATGACCTGGATCTTCTTGCCACCGTCGCCGGTGAGGATGACGTCGAATTCGGTCTTCTCTTCGACCGCGGCGGCAGCTTCGCCACCACCGGCAGGCGCGGCAACCGCGACGGCGGCGGCGGCGGAAACGCCCCACGCCTCTTCGAGCGCTTTGGCGAGGTCGGCCGCCTCGAGGACGGTCAGCTGCGAGAGTTCTTCAACAAGCTTGGCGATATCGGCCATGATACTTCACTCCTGAATGGTTGTCCGGGCAAGCGCGGCGCGCGTGTCCGGGTAATCGTTTCGAACCTGCCTTATGCGGCTTCCTTCTCGGCATAGGCAGCGAAGACGCGCGCCAGCTTGGCCGCCGGAGCGGTCGAGAGCTGGGCGATCTTGGTCGCCGGTGCCTGGACGAGGCCGATGAGCCTGGCGCGCAGTTCGTCGAGGCTGGGCATCGAGGCGAGCGCCTTGATCCCTTCCGCGTCGAGAACCTGCGACCCCATCGCACCGCCGACGATCTCGATCCTGTCGGTCGTCTTGGCGAAATCGACGACCGCCTTGGCCGCCGCGACGGGATCCACCGACGAAGCCAGCGCGGTGGGGCCGGTCAGCAGATCGGCGATCCCCTCGTACTGGGTGTCCTTGGTGGCAAGCCTGGCAAGACGGTTCTTCGCGACCTTGTAGCTCGCGCCCGCCTCGCGGACCTTCGAGCGCAGGGCGGTGGACTGGGCCACCGACATGCCGAGGTTGCGGGTGACGACCACCACGCCGACCTCGTTGAAGACCGCGTTGAGGGATGCGACCGACTCGGCTTTCTGCGAACGATCCATGCCTTACTCCTTCACTGTGGCCGCTTGGGGAGCGAGCCCCCCGCACGACCGGCTACGCTTGTCCATGGCCCTTGCGGGGCCACGGGCGAGTCCGTGCGATGGGGAAGGAGGCGCGCCCGAAGGCGCATGGTCGGCACGCACTCCAATGGAGCGAGGGCCAGGGGCGGTAAGGCCCCCAAATCTCTTTTCCCCGTCTAGGCTGGAAATTAAGAGGGAAACCCTCGCCAGCTGTCTCGGACGGATGACCGCCGGAGCGGTCGGGCCGGGTCCTTAGCGCCGCGCGGGCGAATGTCAAGGAATTGCGTGGGGCGGGGCCGATTGGCGGAACCTACCCCTCACGCCCACCCACATAGCCCAGCAGGTCCCCCGGCTGGCACTCCAGCTCGCGGCAGATCGCCTCGAGCGTCGCAGTTACGGTGACAGTTACGGTGACAGGTGCAAAAGCCCCCAAACCCGTATCCGCCTCAACCCCGCTTGCCGGGGACACGCAACAGCATGCCCCCGGTGTCCCGCATCGCAAATTCTCGTTCACCCAGCCTTCCACGCCACCGCCGCGCTGCGTCAGTTGGTAGCTGGCAGGGCGAAGCGGGGAAAGCGGGCCTCCGGGCCTGGACAGGCTGATTTAAGCGGCAGTCGAATTAGGGATTATTGCGCCTGTCACCGTAATTCCCCACCGTAATTCCCGCAATTCTATACCACCATCAAATCCGTCCCGAACACCACCGGCCCCTGGTAATGTTTCCGGATTTCGGACAACATGTACTTCCGGTTGATCGCGGTCGTGCCCGGAGCCAGTCCGAAATGGGTCAGGACCAGCTTCCTGACCTTCGCGCGTCCGGCGATCGCGCCGACATTGGCCGGGGTGAGATGCTCCAGCTCCATGTGATGGATCATCGGCGTTTCATCGATGTTCGTGCCCGCCGTCTGCCGCCGGATATCGCCGACGACGCCTTTCAGGTCGATCACTTCACTGATCAGGACGTCGGCATCCCTGGCCAGCCTTTCCACCGCCGGACTGGGGCCGGTATCACCGGTATAGACAATGCTGCGCCGGGGCGTTTCGAATCGATAGGAAAATGACATGTCCCGGCCGTAGGGATGTTCGACCGGCTTCATGGTCGAATAGTGCGAATTCTCCACGGCGGTCACGCGCAGAAGATCGTCGCGATAGAATTCGACCGGTCCCGCTTCCCTGATGGCATGCCCGGCAAACCACTTGTCCGGCGGCGTCGCGCGCGGGCTTTCGGCCCGGAAAATGTCGGCCTGGATGGAGATCGACTTCACCGTCTCCTCTACCACCAGTTCGGTGCCCGGGGGGCCATAGATCTGCACCGGGGTGCTGCGCATCCGGCGCATTGCCGCATCGACCCAGTCGAGCGCGAGGAAGGACGCCAGGCCTGCTGAATGATCGAGATGGAGGTGCGAGATGAACGCCACGTCGATGCTGCTCAACTCAACCCCGGCCAGCACCAGTTGATGCGTCACCCCCGCCCCGAGATCGATCAGGTAGGAGCGATTGCCGATCTGCAGCAGATTGGCCGGTTGCGCCCGGGTCTTGCGCGGGATCGGGCCGCCACTGGTCCCCAGCAGGACCCAGCGATCGCGCGGCGCGGGCGCGGCCCCGACCGGGAGCGCCGACATCGCCATGCCGGCCACGGCCGTCCCCAGCAATCCGCGGCGGGTTATCGTCACCTTGCCCGGCATCGCAGCCTCCTGTGAAAACATATCGGCAATATAATCAATATTATATCAGTCGCAAGCGTCCTTGGGAAATACCGGGTGAACCACGGCGACAGGCGCAATAACCCCCGTCATGCCATCATCGCGTTCAAGTCCCCGCTGGCCCTAGCCAGCCTTCCACGCCACCGCCGCGCTGGTCTCGCCGGCGAGCGGGATCTTCTCGAACCGCGTGAACCCCGCCGCTTCGCACCAGCCGACGAAATCGGCCATCGTGTAGTCGAAGCCGCCCTCGGTCTCGATCAGCATGTTGAGGCTCATCATCAGGCCCAGCACGTGTTCGCGCCGCGCGTCGTCGATCACGTTCTCGACCGCGATGAAGGCGCCGCCCGGCGGCAGTGCGGCGAAGGCCTTGGCGATGAGGTGCTTCTTCTGCGCCTCGTCCCAGTCGTGGAGGATGTTGCCCATCGTGATGACATCGGCCCGGGGAAAGTCCTCGGCGAAGAAGTCGATCGAGCCGACGGTCACGCGGTCCGCCAGCCCCGACGCCTCCACCCTGGCGCGCGCCAGCGGCTCGGCGGGCGGCAGGTCGAGCGACAGGCAGGTCATGTGCGGGTGGCGCTGCGCGACGAAGCGCGACAGCGGGGCGAGCGCGCCGCCGAGGTCGGCGAGCGTCCTGTAGCGCGAGAAGTCGAACTTCTCGGCGAGCGCCATGAAGTTCGCGACCTGCACGCCCTCCATGCCTTCGAGGAACTGTTTCAGCCGCGCGGGGTCTTCATAGAGCGTCTCGAACATGCCCTTGCCGCCGCCGCGGGCCTCGTTCTGCAGCTCGCCCGTGCGCAGCGCCTCGCCGAGCCGGGCCCAGAACGGATAGAGCCGCTCGTTGGCCATGGTGAGGAAGCCGCCGATGCTGGCCGGGCTCTTGCGATTGAGGAACAGCGCCGTCTCGGGCGTGTTGCGATAGCGCGCGTCCGGTCCGTCACCCTCGCGTTCGAGCATGCCGGTCGCGACCAGCGCGTCGAGGAAGTCGCGACGGCCGCGCGGCTGGATGCCGGTCTTCGCGCCGATCTCGCCTTCGTTCAGCGAACCCTCGCCGAGCAGCGTGAACAGGTCGAACTCGTTGGCGGTGAGCAGCGTCTTGGCGGCGAAGAAGCCCATGGCGGTCTGCATGATGCGTTCGGGGGTGGGCATGTCGGGCACGGCGATAGCCTCCTTTCGGCGGCGCCGGGACACGCCGCGCCCCGGCAGCCTATCGCTGGTCCGGCGGCGCGGCAATGCGGCCGGCCGGAACCTGATGTTAACCCTATTCTGCCAACCCGGGGCCCGAGAGACGGGCAGCAGGAGAATCCGGGTGAAACAGCAGGCTACAGGAACGGCGGGCGCCACCCGGTTGCGGCCAGAGGTTGTCGACCGGGTCGAGCAGGTGCTGTTCGCGGCGCTGTTCGCCTTTCTCGCCTGGCGGGTTTCGACCTCGCTCAACCCCTTCGCACCGTTGCTGATCGTGTCCGAATCGATGATCATGTTCTTCCTCGTGATCCGCCGGCCGACCGAGAAGGTCTCGATCGAGCTGGGCGACTGGCTGGTCGCGGTGACCGGGACCTGTGCGCCGTTGCTGATCGTGCCGATCGACACGCGCATCGACGCGCTGGTGCCGGTCGGCGTGGTGCTGTTCGGGTTGGGGCTGGTGATCCAGGTCATGGCCAAGGTCTCGCTCAACCGCAGCATCGGGGTCGGCCCGGCGAACCGCGGGATCAAGCAGGACGGCGTCTACCGCTTCGTGCGCCACCCGATGTACGCCGGCTACATCATGAACAACATCGGCATCCTGATGCTGATGTTCTCGCTCACCAACACGGTGATCTACCTGATCGCGTGGACCGCGCAGATCATGCGCATCCTGGCCGAGGAGCGCCTGCTGTCGCAGGACCCGGCCTATCGCGACTTCATGCAGCACACGCGCTGGCGGCTGGTTCCCGGAATCTGGTGAACCGCGCGCGAGGGCGCCGGCGCGTTTGACTCCGGGTCCTCCCGCTCCTATATGCCGCACCTCGCTCGTTCGCTTCGAGCAAGGCGGGTCCATGCGCAGGGACTCTCCACGGAAAGGAAGCGTCCGGGTATCCATCTGACGCGATGACGCTGCAAGGCATGGCTCCCTGCCCGGGAAGCCCATGTGCCGTGCGGCGTTTTTCGCGTCATGGTGGCGCCACCGACTGCGCGTGGCACGACTATCTCCCGCCGCCCGCACCGGGCGGCCGACCTGAAGCGAAGAGGCGAATCCCCTCATGGCGACCAAGGCCCTTACCCCCTCCCGCGCGAGTGCGAAGAAGCGCATCCGCAGGATCTTCAGCGCCATCCACGAAGTGGTGCAGATGCCGAACCTGATCGAGGTCCAGCGCGAATCGTACGAGCAGTTCCTGCGCTCCGATCCCGCCACGGGCTATGTCTCGGGCCTTGAAAAGACGCTGCGCAGCGTCTTCCCGATCCAGGACTTCGCCGGCACGGCCAGCCTCGATATCAAGGAGAAGGACGGCTACGTCCTTGAATCGCCCAAGTACGACGTCAACGAGTGCCGCCAGCGCGGCATCACCTTCGCCGCGCCGATGAAGGTGACGCTCAAGCTCGCCACTTTCGAGGTCGATCCCGACACCGAGACGAAGTCGCTCATCGATATCAAGGAGCAGGACGTCTACATGGGCGACATGCCGCTCATGACCGAGAACGGCACCTTCATCATCAACGGCACCGAGCGCGTGATCGTCAGCCAGATGCACCGTTCGCCGGGCGTGCTGTTCGACCATGACCGCGGCAAGACGCATTCCTCGGGCAAGTACCTGTTCGCCGCGCGCGTGATCCCCTACCGCGGTTCGTGGCTCGACTTCGAGTTCGACGCCAAGGACATCGTCAACGTCCGCATCGACCGCAAGCGCAAGCTGCCGGTCACCGCGCTGCTCTATGCGCTGGGCCTCAACGGCGAGCAGATCCTCGAGTTCTTCTATGACAAGGTCGTGTGGCAGCGCGGCGAGGGCGGCTGGCGCGTACCCTTCGTGCTCGAACAGTGGCGCGGCGTGAAGCCGGCCTTCGACATCGTCGATGCGAAGTCGGGCGAGGTGATCTTCCCGGCCGGGCAGAAGATTTCCCCGCGCGCCGCCAACAAGGCGCTGAAGGACGGTCTGCAAGAGCTGCTGATCCCGACCGAGGAAATCTTCGGCCGCTATGCCTCGAAGGACCTGATCGACGAATCGACCGGGCGCATCTGGATCGAGGCTGGCGACGAGGTCTCGCCTGAAAACCTCGACGCGCTCGACAAGGCGGGCGTCGACCGGCTCGAGCTGCTCGACATCGACCACATCAACACGGGTCCGTGGATCCGCAACACGATGAAGGCCGACAAGGCCGAGGACCGCGACCACGCGCTGGCCGAGATCTACCGCGTCATGCGCCCCGGCGAACCGCCGACGCGCGAGACCGCCGAAGCGCTGTTCGACGGCCTGTTCTTCGACGGCGACCGCTACGACCTCTCCGCCGTGGGCCGCGTCAAGCTCAACATGCGCCTGAACCTCGATGCCGAGGACACGGTCACCACGCTGCGCACCGAGGACATCCTCGCCGTGGTCAAGGAGCTGGTGAACCTCAAGGACGGCAAGGGCGAGGTCGACGACATCGACAACCTCGGCAACCGCCGTGTGCGTTCGGTGGGCGAGCTGCTGGAAAACCAGTACCGCGTCGGCCTGCTGCGCATGGAACGCGCGGTGAAGGAGCGCATGAGCAGCGTCGACGTGTCGACCGTCATGCCCAACGACCTGATCAACGCCAAGCCCGCGGTCGCCGCGGTGCGCGAGTTCTTCGGCTCCTCGCAGCTCTCGCAGTTCATGGACCAGACCAACCCGCTGTCCGAAGTGACGCACAAGCGCCGCGTCTCGGCGCTCGGGCCGGGCGGTCTTACCCGTGAACGCGCGGGCTTCGAGGTCCGCGACGTCCACCCGACGCACTATGGCCGCATCTGTCCGATCGAGACGCCCGAAGGCCCGAACATCGGCCTGATCAACTCGCTCTCGACCTTCGCGCGCGTCAACAAGTACGGCTTCATCGAGACGCCGTACCGCAAGGTGGTCGATGGCAGGGTGACCAAGGACGTGGTCTACCTCTCGGCGATGGAAGAGCAGAAGAACACCGTGGCGCAGGCCTCGGCCGAACTGAACCCCGACGGTTCCTTCGTCGAGGAGCTGGTCTCGGCGCGCGAAGCGGGCGAATTCGTCATGGCCCCGCGCGAGCACGTCACACTGATGGACGTCAGCCCCAAGCAGCTCGTCTCGGTCGCCGCCTCGCTCATTCCGTTCCTGGAAAACGACGACGCCAACCGCGCGCTGATGGGCTCGAACATGCAGCGCCAGGCGGTGCCGCTGGTCAAGGCCGAGGCGCCCTTCGTCGGCACCGGCATGGAAGGCACCGTGGCGCGCGATTCGGGCGCGGCGATCGCCGCTCTGCGTGACGGCGTGGTCGACCAGGTCGACGCGACCCGCATCGTGATCCGCGCCAGCGGCGATATCGAGCCCGGCCAGTCGGGCGTCGACATCTACACGCTGCAGAAGTTCCAGCGCTCGAACCAGAACACCTGCATCAACCAGCGTCCGCTGGTGAAGGTGGGCGACATCGTGAACCGCGGCGACATCCTCGCCGACGGTCCCTCGACCGAGCTGGGCGAACTGGCGCTGGGCCGCAATACCCTCGTCGCGTTCATGCCGTGGAACGGCTACAACTACGAGGACTCGATCCTGATCTCCGAGCGGATCGTGAAGGACGACGTCTTCACCTCGATCCACATCGAGGAATTCGAGGTCATGGCCCGCGACACCAAGCTCGGGCCCGAGGACATCACCCGCGACATCCCCAACGTCGGCGAGGAAGCGCTGCGCAACCTCGACGAGGCGGGCATCGTCTACATCGGCGCCGAAGTGCACCCGGGCGACATCCTCGTCGGCAAGATCACGCCCAAGGGCGAATCGCCGATGACGCCGGAAGAGAAGCTGCTCCGCGCGATCTTCGGCGAAAAGGCCAGCGACGTGCGCGACACCTCGCTCCGCCTGCCGCCGGGCGTTGCCGGCACGATCGTCGAGGTGCGCGTGTTCAACCGCCACGGCATCGAGATCGACGACCGTACCCGCGCGATCCAGAACGAGGAAATCGAGAGGCTGGCCAAGGACCGCGAGGACGAACGCGCGATCCTCAACCGCGCCACCTACAACCGCCTGCGCGACATGCTGCTGGGGCAGACCGCCTCGGCCGCGCCCAAGGGCATCAAGAAGGGCATCGAGATCGACGAGCAGGTGCTCGCCGACGTCGAACGCCACGAGTGGTGGAAGTTCGCAGTCGCCGACGACAAGGTCCAGGGCCAGCTCGAAGCGGTCAAGGCGCAGTACGACGAGGCCGTCAAGGCGATCCAGGAGAAGTTCGAGGATCGCAAGGAGAAGCTGGAGCGCGGTGACGAACTCGCCCCCGGCGTGCTCAAGATGGTCAAGGTCTTCGTCGCGGTGAAGCGCAAGCTGCAGCCGGGCGACAAGATGGCCGGCCGTCACGGCAACAAGGGCGTCATCTCGCGGATCCTGCCGCAGGAAGACATGCCCTTCCTGGCGGACGGCACCCCGGTCGACATCGTGCTCAACCCGCTGGGCGTGCCTTCGCGCATGAACGTCGGGCAGATCTTCGAGACGCACCTGGGCATGGCCGCGCGCGGCCTTGGCCA
>JAJXVK010000077.1 GCA_021782155.1 Pseudomonadota bacterium | reverse complement strand
GTTGGGCGTTTCGACGTTGTGCAGCCCGTACGTCGAAACGTCCGGCCATCCCAGGTCATCAACCAGGATAACGATCACATTGGGTGTTCGTGTGACAGGCGCCTTGGCATTGGCGGTTGGCGCCGGGCTCAGCGACGCAGCGGCGCACCCGGTCAATGCGGCGGGAGCAGCACAGGATAGCGACGCAGCGACTGCAAGGCCCGCAAGCCGAACTCCTGAACTGCGCGCGTGAACCATGATGCTCCTCTCCGGTCAATTGGACAGGCCCAATTTGATTTTGCGATCGAAAGACAACGCAATTCAGGCCAATTTTCTGAGGAATTGTCGAAAATGACCCGCGTTGTCAAATTTTAAATGACAGCGTGGTTCAAATGTGTTCTTTCATGCCAACTGACTGCGGGGCGACGGCGTGGCCGGCGCTGCACCGCGGGATTCGTGTGGGTGAACCGGATGCGGAGCTTCCGGCAGTGGCGCTGGCATCTCGACGAGATGTACGTGAAGCTGAATGGCGAGATGGTCTACCTGTGGCGCGCCGTGGACCACGAGGGCGAGATTCTCGAGAGCTACGTCACCAGGACGCGCGACAGGCCTGCGGCTTTGCGCTTCATGAAGAAGGCGCTGAAGCGACATGGCAAGGTCCCCGATGCGCTTTCTGGGCGTGGTCATGGGGCGAAGGAGGTTAATCAGGGTTTAGGAAATTCTGCCTATCAGTGCGTAATCGCGCGCAATTAGGTGGCCGGTCGTAAATCCGGGGGCGCCCCTGTGTGCCCGTTCAAGAGCCTGGCTTACTCATCGCATCGAGGTTGCCGTGAAACATTCCTGTCCGCTTGCTCTCGCGATCCTTCTGGCCGGTTGCGGCCTGAGCCCCCAGCAGAAGTTCGACCGGGCGCAAGACGCCTACAAGGCGCACGACTACCTCGCAGCCAAGCTGGACCTCGCCGATGTGCTGCAGAACGACGCGGCCAACTGGAAGGCAGGAACGCTTCTGATCCGATCGCTGCTCGAAATGGGTGATGGAGACGCAACAAAGGCCGCGCTTTCCAGGCTCGATCCAGCCCACAGGCCGAAGGACTACAACCTCCTGCTGGGTGAAGCCGAACTGTTGCGCAACCAGCCCGATGCCGCGCTGGCGGCCGTTGCCGATGCGAAGGGAGCCGGGGCAGAGCGCATTCGGGCGATGGCCCTTCTGGCAAACGGGGATTCGAAAGGGGCAAGCCGCGCCTTCGAGGCCGGCATGGCCGAAGACGCGAAGAACCCGCGTCTGCTTTCCGACTACGCGCTCTTCACCTTGAAGGAGGGCGATACGGCCAAGGCTCGATCGCTGGTCGATTCGGCGCTGGCGGCCGATCCGCAATCGCTCGACGCGCTGCTCGTCGATGGCCGGGTCGCGACCGCCGAAGGCCGGCTCGACAAGGCGCTCGCGTCCTACTCAACGGCCAACAAGGCCTATCCCAACAGCCTCGCGGCGATAGCCGGCAAGGCGGCCGTGCTTGGCGACCTGGGGCGCTTGGCGGAGATGCAGAAGGTGCTCGACAGTGCCAGGGGCATGGTCGGAAGCGACGGCGCGCTGGCCTATCTCCAGGCCCGCGCTGCCGGTGCGCGCAACGACTGGCAAGGGGCCCGGGATATCCTCCAGGCCAACGAAACCGCGCTTTCAGGCAAAAGCAACGCGACGATCCTCTATGCGCAGGCTCTCGAAAAGCTTGGCCTGAGCGAACAGGCGCGCGCGCGCCTGACGCCGCTCGTCAGCCGCGAGCCGGGCAACGCCGAAGCGCGCCGGCTGCTGGCAGCGATCCAGATGAAGCAGGGCGATCCGAAGGCGGCGGCCACGACACTCGCTCCGCTGGCGGGATCGAAGCTGGCGTCCGCTTCGGACAAGCGCCTCTATGCCGATGCGGCAAAGGCGGCGGGGCTACCGAACGCCGATGCACTGGCGAAACAGGCGCGCTTTCCCACGCCGCAATCCCTGGCCGCGGCCATGGCCAATGCGGACACCGCGATGAAACGGGGCAACTGGGCCAACGCGACGGCGATCTATGAAGATGTCCTCGCCGCGACCAACGGCAAGAATCCGCTTGTCCTGAACAATCTCGCCTATGCGGAGGGACAGCTCGGCAAGAAGGATGCCGCCCTCAGGCATGCGCTGGCAGCGCTCGGCTACGCTCCGAAGAACGCCTCGGTCATGGATACCGCGGCCTGGCTTCTTTACGAAACCGGCGCGGACAAGACCCGTGCGCTGAAGCTCTTGCGCGAAGCCGCGGCGGCCGATCCGCACAACAAGACGATCGGCGATCACCTGAAGGCAGTCGAAGCGAACTCCTGAAACGAAACGAGCGGCCCGAAACGGACCGCTCCCTTCGCGTAACCTGGGCCAGCCCGTTCAGGCGTAGGCCGGACGAACGACCTGCTGCAGCGGGACCAGACGCTTGCGGCCAAGGTAAAGGCCGATCACCCCGAGCGCGAACAGCGTGAGCATGCCCGGCTCCGGAACCGGGGTTCCGCCGCCGCTCGACGAGGACGAGGTGATCGTGCCGGCGCCGCTGGCGGACGAAACGCCCGGCACACCGCTGATCGACTGGTAGCGCACATAGAAGTCGCTGATCGTCAGCGAAGAAACGGGTTGCGAAAAACTGAGGGTGAACGATCCGGTGCCGGTCTGTCCGATGTCGAGGCCACCGCTACCGCCGCCCGAGCAGCTTCCGGTGGTCGCATCCTTGAAGCAGACGTCCACCGTGCCAATGCCGTTCGGGTAATTCGAATTGAGCGTGGTGTAGCTGAAGGCTCCGGTACTGGTGGCGCTGGTGATCGTCGGATCGGTGTTGAATGCGAAGCTGGAAATGCGCGACGCGGTCACCGGATCGGAGCTCGTGTTGGTTACACTGTAGTCGAAGGTGTAGTTGTTCCCCGATACGCCGGTCAGCGTGAACGTCGTCGAGCCGGTCAGCCCGCCGATGCTCGTTCCGCCCGAACCCGAATAGCCGTTGTAGTCCAGGGTGAAGGTCGAACCGATATCGCCCGAGCCGAGCGTGATGGAATCCGCGAAGGCCGATGAGCTGAACGCCACCGTCGATAGCGCCAAAAGACCGATTGCCAGATTAGTCTTCATCTTCGTTCCCCGCGTCGCGATTGCAAATGGTTACCGGAGAAGTGAAGCAATGGTCGTGCCAAGCGCAGTTTTCCTAAGGTTTTAATGGTTAACCGATGTTGGGTTTGTAAACTAATCCGACAACGTGAAACGAATTGGCTCCGTCGCAAACTTTGTGTTCGCGCGTATTTGGCTCTTTGACATGGTGATTTGCGCCGCGAGGCTGTCGAACTGTCCGGCGAGGGGCGGATTTCGGGCGTCGTTGGCGGGTGTCATCTGGCGCTTGCGGATCCTGTGAACGAGTTCAATGCCCTCGAGGATGATCGCCGCGGTGCGCTCGGACTTGAAGCCGAGCATGGGCCGGATGCGGCACCTGATACGCCGGTGGTCCTGCTCGGTCCGGTTGTTCATGTATCGGCTCTGCCGGACCTTGAGCGGGTCGACCTCCGATCGGCTTTGCATCCGCTCGACGCATTACGGGGCGCCAGTTCGAGGCGCTGGGGCATCGGGTGATGCTGATCCCGCTGATCCAAGTGGAGCCGTTCGTTTGTCGCCAGAAGACCGATGCCGCCGATGCCGCCGCGATCTGCGAGGCGATGGCTTGTCGCTTGCCCTATACTCCCGTCATCCCGGGCTTGACCCGGGATCCCGCTTGTTCAGACATTGCGCCGGGAAAGGAAGCGGGTCCCTGGATCAAGCCCGGGGCGACGAATGTGATGTGTATCCCGGCTGCGCAATGTCAGTCTTTCGGCAGAGGGGATTGCTCCACCCTCTCCCGCCACGCCTTCACAACCTCCGCCATATCCCCGCGACGCTCCGGCGCCAGCATCTGCGCCTCGTGCCGCACCGCGCGGCGCTGTTCGGCGGCCTGACGCGCGGCGACCCGCGCGCGCAGCTCGGCGACCTTGGCCTCGATGCTCGCGCGGATTTCCTCTGGGCTGGTATGGCGGGCCTCCTGCTCGGCCTCCCATTCGGCGCGCCACTCCTTCTTCAGGCGATTGACCTGACTGAACGCGGCCAAGATCTGGTAACGTGTGCCGCGCGGGGCTCAGGACGTGTCGATGGTCACGGGCCGGGGTCCGGGCGATGGAAGCGATGACCGGTCCTGCACCAGCGGGCGGGCTGAAGGACAGCGCTTTGTTTCAGGCGCTTGCCGGGGAGGGGGCTTTGCGGCAGTCTGGCGGTCGGCGTCTTTGGGAGAGGTGTCATGACGACGGGCGGGATGGTTCCGGTCACCACGGCAAGGGTCGCGCGCGACCTGACGTTCGCAGACCTGCGCGCGGCGCTGGCGGCGGGGTGGCGCGATTATGTGGCGTGTCCGGGATACGGGTTGTTCTTTGCAGGCATCTACGTGGTGGCGGGGCTGTTCCTCTACGACGTGCTGGTGGTGCGCGGGCAGGTGGGCTGGCTGGTGCCGGCCGCCGCGGGCTTCCCGCTGCTCGCGCCGTTCGTGGCGGTGGGCCTCTATGAAGTGAGCCGCCGACGCGAGGCGGGGCTGAAGCGCGGGGTGAGGGTGATCCTGGGCGCGCTGCGCGGGCGGGGCGATGACCAGCTGCTGATGATGGGCGGCTTCGTGTTCGTGGGCTTCACCTTCTGGATCATCCTCGCGCACGGCATCTTCGCGATCTTCCTGTCGGAATCGGGGCTGGGCTCGGAATCGCTGGCGCTGTTCGCCACGCCTTCAGGGCTGGCGATGCTGGTGGTCGGCGGCGCGGTGGGAGCGCTGGTGGCGCTGGTGTTCTACGCGGTGACGGTGATCAGCCTGCCGATGCTGGTCGACCGCGACGTGGACTTCCTCACCGCGATCATCGTGAGCCTCGCCACGGTGCGCTCCAACGCGGTGGTGATGGTGGCCTGGGCGGCGTTCATCGGGACGGCGCTGGCGCTGGCGATGATCCCTGCGTTCCTCGGCCTGCTGGTGGTGCTGCCGGTGCTCGCCCACGCGACCTGGCACCTCTATCGTCGCGCGGTGGGCGCTCCGGCGGCGGGCTAGAAGCCGCTTGCGCGGCGGACCCGCGCGTGGCACCATCGTAACGATAGTTAGAATTAAGAGGGTGCCATGGCGACGCTTGCCAATGACCTTGAGGCCGATGCGCGGCAGGCGCCCGCACTGATCCGCTACCTCGGTCCCGGCGACTACGTCACCCGCCGCTACGTCAAGCAGGGTGCCGAGATGAACACCGGCGACTACTTCGACTACGAAATGGTGGTGCGCGACGGCATGCCGATCCGCGACCACTTCTCGCTCGACGAACACGGCTTCATGCTGGGGCGGCACGAAAGCAGCGTGGCGAACTTCGATGACAAGGCCGAAGTCGACGCGAAATACCTCGCCGAAGTCGAAGAGGCGGTGAAGGACATGTGCGGCGCATCCTGCGTCGTCGCGCAGGGGTGGATGATCCGCACCTCGGCCGACCTGTCCACCCGTGCTCAGGAGAAGACCGAGAACTACCAGCACTCGGGCGGCATCCAGCCGCCGGCGGGCGAGGCGCACGTCGACTACAACGTGATCACCGGCAAGCGCGCGGCCGAGCGGATCTATGCCCAGGCCTACCCAGAAGGGCCAGGCTACAGGCGCTACATCTGCTTCTCGTTCTGGCGCACCTACTCGCCCGGCCCGCAGGACTGGCCGCTGGCGGTGTGCGACGGGCGTTCGGTCGCCGAAGGCACCGAGGCGAGCAACACGCTGTTCGTGGTCGACGAGTTCCCCGAGGGCGACGCGCTCACCGCGCCGGTCGAGGGTGAGGACCAGATGATCGCGGCGACGATCTTCCGCCACGATCCCGCGCACCGCTGGTGGTACTTTGCGAACATGGACGCGGGTGACGTGCTGCTGTTCAAGTTCCAGGACAGCGACCACTCAGTCACCTGGCGCTGTCCGCACACCGCGTTTCACGACACCAGCCTGCCCGGCACCAGGACGCGTCACTCGATCGAGGTGCGCTGCATCGCATTCTTCGAATAGGGCGCGGGAGGCCGACGCGCCGGGTTGACGCCGCGCGCGCGAGCGGACAGGCAGGCGCGAGATGATCGATCTCCAGACCTTCCGTGACGTGCTCGGCTGCTATCCCACCGGCGTGTGCGTGATCACCTCGTCCGACGCCGGGGGGCGGCGCTTCGGGCTGGTGGTGGGCAGCTTCACCTCGATCTCGCTCGACCCGCCGCTGGTGGGCTTCTTCCCCGACAAGGGTTCGGGCTCGTGGGTACAGATCGAGGCGACGGGGCGGTTCTGCGTCAACGTGCTGGGTTCGGACCAGCTCGAGCTGTGCCGCCGCTTCGCCGCGCGCGGCGGCGACAAGTTCGCGGAGCTGGCGCACGGCCACAGCCCGGCGGGGCTGCCGCTGCTCGAAGACGCGCTGGCATGGATCGACTGCCGGATCGAGCGGGTGGAAGACATCGGCGACCACTGGCTCGCGGTCGGCGCGGTCGAGGGACTGGGCAGGGGCGTGCCCGGCACCCCGCTGACGTTCTTCCGCGGCGGGTACCACGATCTGGCGTGTATCTCCGGCGACTAGTTTCGTATGATTCCAGTGGTCCGGAACCGGCCCGGACAGACGCGACGCCGACAGCGGGCGCTCCAGACTGTTCCGCAACTTCCCTGCCGGCCGTCACGGATCGGGATTGGGATTCCGGGCGACGTCAGCGTCAATCAGACTTGTCCGGAATTGTTCGAAGTTCAAGGTACGACGTTAACCACCACACCGGATGAGGTTTCCGCAATAATGGCTGCATTTCTTTCGTGGAATCCCGATTATACCTGATGTTAACCTTATAAATTATAGATTTGGCAGGCTGCCGAAGGCTATCGGGCCTTGGCGTCCCATTGTTGGAAGTAGCCTGTTGACCATTTTGAAACCACTGAAGAAGCTGGCCGGGAATCGCGAGGGCAACGTCATGCTCTTGTGGGCTGCCGGTCTTGTTCCGCTTATCGGGTGCGTCGGTCTTGGGGTCGACGTTTCCGAGTGGGTGCTGTGGAAACGGCAACTGCATTCGGCTGCTGATTCCGCAGCCCTGGCGGGAGCGCAGGCGCTGGCGAATAGCCAGTCCGCGACCGTTTCCGTCAATCTGGCGCTGCAGTACAACACCGATCGCGCCTACGCGGTCGAAGCAGTCGAAACTCCGCCGACCGCGGGCGCCTATGCAGGCGACACGACCGCTGTCAGGGTGATCCTGAGCACGTCGGAGGCTCTGCCCTTCTCCAGCCTGTTCATCAAGGCAGCGCCAAAGATCATGGCAAGCGCAACGGCTCAGGGCTATTCCACAGCGCCCGATTGCGTCATCGCCCTTGACCCATCGTCCACGACCGCGATCACCGTAACCGGCAGCGCGGCGTTGACCATGAATTGCGGAATGACATCAAACGCTCCGGGCGGCCAGTCGGTGCTGGCAGACGCGCAAACCGTCGATGTTCCGGCAATATCGGCCGTGGGCAGCATCACGGCAGGCTCGGGGGTTCCGGGCACCACCAAGCTCTATCCCAACACAGGGGCAACCGCGGACCCCTATTCGGGCCTTGCCATCCCCGATCTGTCGACCATGTGTGCCGGCGCACCTTCGGTGTCGGTGAAGAGCCTGCGATCCCAGACGATCAATCCCGGATGTTATTCCAGCCTCAAGTCGCTGGGCGGGCTCTACCTCAATCCGGGCACCTATTATATCGACGGCGGCAATGTGACGGTTGGATCCCAGTCGCTCATCAGTGGCTCGGGCGTCACGCTGGTGTTCACGTCGACCGCCGTGCCGTTCAAGGGCAGCAATGTCGGCACGTTCAGCGCCGCGGGCAACTCGTTCGTTCAGCTATCCGCTCCGACGAGTGGTCCCTATACCGGCGTCGTGATGTATCAGGATCGAAATACCGTAGAAACAAGCGGGAACGACATGGTCGTTACCGGCTCGACCGGCAATGGCTATTCATCCTGGATACAGGGGGCGGTCTATGCGCCATCGACGACGATCAAGTTCACCGGCAACAGCGGCATCGCCACGCCGTGCATGCAACTTGTCGCGAAAGACGTGATCTTCACCGGCAATACCTCGGTAAGCAACAATTGCCCGCCGGGACCTGGCGGACCGCACGCGTTTGGCGGTGGCCGCCGGATCAAACTGGTCGAATGACAATGGGGCGCTTCATCTCGCGCGCGATCAGGCGGATCACCGGCGATCGTGCCGGCACGGCGATTGTCGAGACGGCCATCATCATGCCCGTCCTGATCATGTTGTCGCTGGGTTTCATCGATCTGACGCGGGCCGTCGTGTTCAAGCTTGGGCTCAAGCAAGACGTGCAGACGGGCGCGGCCTTTGTCCTGGCCAACTATCCCAATACGCCTTCGGATTCGCAGATTCAGACCCAGATCTCGAACGCCAGCGGCCTGCCTGCCTTCCAAATCACGATCACGCGCTGGACGGACTGCAACTCCGTATCGGAACCGACCATACAATCTTGTCCGAACTCGACGGACTATCGCGCGGACTTCATGCGCATCAGGATCGTCGGGACATTCACGCCCATCCTCAACATCGCGGATTATGCGAGCTTCATGCCACAGCGCGACCTGTCCAGCGAAGTCGTTGTCAGGATCGCATGATGCGATTGACCTTGAAGCTGCTGCGCGATGCGCGCGGGGTCGCGGCGATAGAGTTCGCGCTGACCGCCCCTCTCGTTCTGACCCTGATGGTCGGGGCGATGAGCATCGGGCAGTACTATTTTACCGCGAACGCGCTGAACCACGCTGTGGATGAAGCCGCGCGCTATGCCACAATTTCGCCGACGCCGACCGACACGCAGATCGAGGCGCGCTTCCAGTCGCAGGACTTCGGATTGATCCCCGCTTCGAATGTGACGTTCTCGTCAACTACCAGCGCGGTCTCGTCATCCGTGAATTCCATCAGCCTGACGGCTCACGCCCAGATGACCATCAACTTTCTGTTCTTTCGGTCCGGCCCGATCGCGATCAATGCCACCAGGCATGTCTACGCCTCGACACTGACTTGAGGCCCCCGGTCCGCGGGCAATGCCGATTCCGGCCCGGCGCATCGGGCGTCCGGAACTCACGCGTCCGCCGCCATCACCAGGTCAGCACCCGCCCGGCGGCAGCAAGCGAGGGGAGGGCGGCGCTGGGGGTCATCATCGGGATCTGGGCGGGCACGTCGTCGCGCGTCAGGCCGCTCAGTTCCAGCGATTGCAGGCAGCCGATCAGCTGGACGCCGTTGTCGGTCGCGAGCTTCATGAATTCGGCGACGCTCTTGCCGCCCTCCATCGGGTAGATCTGCGCGGCGCGGCCCGTGGCGAGAAGCTCGGTCGCGGGGCCGGTGAAGTACATCGCCACCTTCTGCTCGGCCGCGGCGGCGGTTGCCGCGAGGAAGAAGGCCGAGGGAATCCGCTTCGGGCTTTCGGGCCCGGATATCAGGATGATGACCAGATCGGCGGGTGTATCTTCCATGGCTTCCTCCATTTCGCGGGGTTCCGTTGCCGCCGCCGATCCAAGCGCCTTTCGGGCGATTGATCAAGCGGGCGAAAGCGCGCAAAGGGTTGTTCAGGAGTGGGCCGGTCCGGAACAGCGGGCGCGGCGAAACGGGATGGGGGCAACAGTGACGACACAGGCAACGCCGGCGCCGGCGCATCCGGCGCGGTTGTCGCAGCTCGACGGGCTGCGCGGGCTCGCGGCCTTCGTCATCATGCTCTACCACCTCGACATCGTTTACCGCATCCGCGGCCCCTTCTCGCGCGGGTACCTGTTCGTCGACCTGTTCTTCCTCCTGAGCGGCTTCGTGCTGGCGGTTTCGACCGAGAAGAAGCTCAACGCCGGGATCAATCCCTTCGCATTCGTGAAGTCACGCTTTGTCCGGCTGTGGCCGCTCGTCGCGGTCGGCGCGGGCGTGGCCGCGGCGCGCGCCTTCGCGATACAACTGGCCGATCCGCTGACGCTGCTCGCGTGGCTCGCGCTCGACCTGGCGATGATCCCCAGCTTCGCCGGCGCGGGGCCGTTCTACCGCTTCAACGGGCCGCAATGGACGCTGTTCTACGAACTGGCGGCCAACTTCTTCCACGCGCTCGTCCTGCGCAAGGTGCCGACGCGCTGGGTCCTGGCGCTGGCGGCGGTGCTGGCCGGCTGGCTGGCCTATACGGTCAGGCTGCAGGGGGCCGACGTCATGGGAGTCAACGCGCCGACCTGGAGCACGTGGTGGTGGGCGCTGCCGCGCGTGGGCTGGTCCTATGTGCTGGGGGTGGGGATCGGCCGGATCCATCGCGAGCGGGGGCTGCCCGGCGCAACCTTGACCTGGTGGCTGGCGCTGGCCTTGCCGGTCGCGGGGATCATGGCGCTGCCGTCGCTGCCGCTCGGCAGGGTGGCGGGCGACCTGGCCTTCGTCGTGCTGTTCCTTCCGGTGACGCTGTGGGCGGCGGTGCTGTGCAGCCCGCCGCAGGAAATCCGGCCCGCGCTCGAATGGTTCGGCAACTATTCGCTGCCGCTCTACTGCGTCCATCTCACCGTGCTGGTGTGGGTGTCGGAGCTGCTGGGCCGGGCGGCCTGGGTGTGGCCTCTGGCCGTCGCCACGGCGCTGGTCCTCGCCTGGGCCTTTTCGCGGCTAGTGAGCTTCGCGGCGAGGCCGACGCGCGCGCCGGCATAGGCCGGGGACAAGGGGCAGGGCCGGGACTGGCTCGATCGGGCCTCGCGCGGACACCCTTATGGTTGGATTTGGCATCCGGCCGGGCCGGAAGGGCGACCCGGAGTCTCTGCCGGACCGGGCTGTCACGACCCGTCCGGGAGAGTGAAAAAAATCGAGCCAATCCTGTGAAACTTGACCGCCGTCAAAGATGTCGGCCGGGAAGAGGCCCAAAAGTTGATTCGACGGCGGGAAGTCAAGGCTTTCCATCGGCGAATTCTCCCCGACTTGGGCGGTCGCATCTGCGAACCGCCCATTTTTTTGGGTCGAGGCGTTGGCTCGATCATTGCCGAGAGGGACGGTCGGTGGTAACCGCGCCGATCATGTCTGCTTGCGAAACTTGTGTCGTCCGCAACCGTGCCATCTGTTCCGCTCTCGACACACAGGAAATCAACGCGCTGAACCAGCTCGGCCGCCGCCGTGCGGTGACGGCTGGCGAACCGCTGATCTGGGAAGACGACGATTCCCTGCTCGTCGCCAACGTGATCGAAGGCGTCCTCAAGCTGACGACCAGCACCGAGGACGGGCGCGAGCAGATCGTGGGTGTTGCCTATCCGTCGGACTTCATCGGCCGCCCGTTCGGCCACACCACCAAGGCCAGCGTTGTCGCACTCACCGACGCGCGGGTCTGCGTCTTCGCGCGCAGCGATTTCGACCGCTTCGCCAAGGAGCACCCCGAGCTCGAACACAAGTTGCTCGAACGCACGCTGGCCGAGCTCGACCGCACGCGCAGCTGGATGATGCTGCTCGGCCGCAAGACCGCGGCCGAAAAGATCGCCACGTTCCTGCTCGAAATGTCGGACCGGTTGTCGGACAATGTAGGGTGCCAGGTTTTTCCCGGGCCGCGCCCGCGCTTTACCCTTCCATTTTCGCGCCAGCAGGTGGCCGACGTTCTGGGCCTGACGATCGAGACCGTCAGCCGCCAGTTCACTCGGCTCAAGAGCGAAGGCGTGATCGAACTGCCCTCGCGCCGCGAGGTGGAAATCATCGACCGCGCGGCGCTGGTCGGCCAGGCGGGTTGACCGGTCTGGCGGGGCATCCCGCTTTCTGACTTTCTGAATTTCACTAACGCCAAAGCCCCCCGCGTGTCCGCGAGAGGGCCTTTGGCGTCCGGGTTGGGAGCGGGCCGGCGAAAGGCGATCCCAGAGCCTTTTTCCGACCCGCCCCCGGTCTCCTTCACCAACCCCCCGTGCCGGGCGGGGAAGGCGAAGGAAGCCGGTCTTGCGAGGATCAGAAGCGGAAGTAGATGCCGCCGCTGACCACCCACGGATCAAGCTTGTGCTTGGTTTCCAGCGCCAGCGTGCTG
>JAJXVK010000076.1 GCA_021782155.1 Pseudomonadota bacterium | reverse complement strand
GATCTCGTCTCCTGGAAGTGCCACTTGTAGGCGCCGGTGTCGGCATCCACCGCGACCACCGAGGACGTATAGAGGCTGTCGCCGTCGCGCCCGTTGACCGTGGGCACCCACGGTTCCGCATTGCCCGTGCCGAACAGAACGAGGTTGGTCCTGGGGTCGTAGGTGATCGAATCCCACACGGTGCCGCCACCGCCGAGCTTCCACCAGTCGCCCTTGCCCCAGGTCCTGGCCGCGGCTTCCATCGCCTTGGCGTTTGGCCCTTCGCTGTCGAAGCCCTTCGACGGGTCGCCCGGCACCACGTTGAAACGCCAGACCTCGTCGCCGGTCTGCCAGTCATAGGCGGCAAGGTAGCCGCGCGCCTTGTATTCCGCCCCGCTCGCGCCGATCAGCACCTTGCCCTTCACCACGCGCGGCGCGCCGGTGATGGTGTAGTTCTCCTGGTCGGGCACCACGGTCTTGTCGAACAGGACCCTGCCGGTTTTCTGGTCGAGCGCGACCAGCCGCCCGTCGAGCGTGCCGACGAACACCCGATCGCCATAGAGCGCCACGCCGCGGTTCACCGCGTCGCAGCAGGCGCGCACCAGCGTGCTGCGCGGAACCCTGGGGTCGTAGGACCACAGCAGCTTTCCGCTCGCCGCGTCGTAGGCCATGACTTTCGACCACGCGGTCGAGGTATAGAGCACGCCGTCGTGCATCAGCGGGGTCGCTTCCTGCCCGCGCGCGGTGTCGAAGTCGGCATACCAGGCGAGACCCAGCTGGCCCACGTTCTGGTCGCTGACCTGGGTGAGCGGGGAGAAGCGCGTCTCGTCGCGGTCGCGCCCGTATGTCAGCCATTCGCCGTCGGGCACCGCCGCGATCATCGCATCGGTCACGCCAGAGGTCGCCGCGTCCGACGCGGACGGCCCGTGCCTTGCACAGGCGGCAAGCGACAACAGCGCGGCCGCGGCCAGCAAACGGTATTTCATCGGCAGTCCCTCTCTCCGTCACCCGGGCCGTTGCTCGGCCTCGGTCCATCGCATGTTCACGCGATTCAACGTGCGATCATGCCGATTATCATCCGCGCGTCTAGGGTCTTCAACCTAGACCGGAAAGCCCTTCGTCGCGCCAGCCCGGCAAACCTGACGTTTCGCCTGGCAAAGCTATCGTGCGGCGCGGCGCGCACGCCGGTCTGCTAGAGGCGAGGCCATGATCGATGCCCCCAACTCGCCTTCCCGACCCGCGCGCGAAAGCGCCGCTTCGATCGGCGCGCTCGACACGCTGCCGCTGTTTCACCGGCTCGATGGCCGCCGCGTGGTCGTGGCCGGCGCGGGTGTGGGCGTGGCGTGGAAGGTCGAGCTGCTGCTGGCGGCGGGGGCTCGGGTCGAGCACTTCCTCGGCCGTGGCGCGATCGCTCGCGGGGAGACGCGCGAGCGCTATGCCGCGCATGCCCGAAACTGGCGCGCCGACGACCTTGCCGGTGCGGCGCTGGTGATCGGCGCGGGCGATGCCGGCGGCGAGGCGCTGGCGGCCGCCGCGCGCGCACTGAGCATTCCCGTCAACCTGATCGACCAGCCCGAGGGCAGCGACTTCCTGTTCGGCACGATCGTCAACCGTTCGCCGGTGGTGATCGGCATCGGCACCGGCGGTGCTTCGCCGATGCTCGCGCAGGAACTGCGCAGCCGGATCGAACGGCTGCTGCCTGCACGCCTGTCGCAATGGGCGGGAGCCGCGCGGGCGTGGCGTGCCCGGCTCAAGCACGATGTGCCCGAATTCGCGCGCCGCCGGCACTTCTGGCAGCACTTCGTCGCGCGGACGTTTGCCGAACGCCGTGATCCGCTGGAGGACGACTTTGCGCGGTTGACCGGCCAGGCCAACGAAGCCGCGCTTCCGCGCAAGGTCCTGTTCGTCGGCGCTGGGCCGGGCAGCGCCGATTTCCTGACGCTGGGCGGGTTGCGCGCGCTGCAGCAGGCGAGCGTGGTGCTGCACGACGATCTCGTTTCGGACGAAGTGCTCGAACTGGCGCGGCGCGAAGCGAAGCGCATCGGCGTGGGCAAGCGCGCCGGGCGTCCCTCGGTGCCGCAGGACGAGATCAACCGGCTGATCGTCGCCCACGCGAAGCCGGGCGAAGCGGTGGTCCGCCTGAAGGGCGGCGACCCGCTGGTGTTCGGGCGGCTCGAGGAGGAAATCGAGGCCTGCCGCGCGGCGGGGATCGACTACGAGATCGTCCCCGGCATCGGCGCGGCGCAGGCCGCCGCCGCCGCGCTCGGCGTCCCGCTCACCGGGCGCGGCCATGCGCGACGTGTGCAGTTCGTGACCGGTTCGGGCAAGGGCGGCGCGCTGCCCGATTCGATCGAGTGGGCCGCGATCGCCGACCGCGACGCGACCACCGCGCTCTACATGCCGAGGCGCGCGCTCGCCGAGTTCACGGCTCGCGCCATCGCCGCCGGGCTGAGCCCCGCCACGCCCGCCGCCGCCGTCGCCGCGGCCGGCCGTGCGGAGCAGGGCCTGGTCCGCACCAGCCTCGCCGCCCTGCCAGAAGCGGCCGCCGCGCTGCCTGCCGACGAGCCGGTGATCGTGCTGATCGGCACGGTGACGCGCGAAGCGCTCGCCGAGCAGGGCTTGCGCGTCGCCTGACGAACGGCAGCCAAGATCGCGTTCGGCGCACGTTCAGCTTCCAGGTTGTTGAACGCCAAGGCAAATTGGTCCAGTTGTCCGTCGCGGACAACCGGTCCGCAGCCGCAGGAGCAATGCCATGAGAGCCGCTGTCGCAACCAGCCTGATCGCCTTAACCCTGGTTGCCGCGCCGGCGCAGGCTGACCCTGCTTCGAATGCCAACGTCCCGCTCAAGCAGGAGGGCAAGTGGGCGCAGGACTATACCGGGCGCCAAGCCGATCCGGCGGTGCTGTTCGGCACGCTGCCCAATGGCCTGCGCTACGCGATCATGCACAACACCACGCCGAGCGACGGGGTTGCCATGCGCATGCGCATCGGTTCGGGCTCCATCGAGGAAAGCGCCGACCAGCAGGGTCTCGCGCACTTCCTCGAGCACATGGCCTTCCGCGGCAGCACGAACGTGCCCGACGGCGAAGTGGTGAAGATGCTCGAGCGGCAGGGGCTGCGCTTCGGCGCGGACACCAACGCCTTCACCGCGCAGGACGAAACCGTCTACATGTTCAACTTCCCCACGGCCGACCGGACCGCGCTCGACACCGGGTTCAAGCTGTTCCGCGAGATCGGCGGAAGGCTCACGCTGGCGAAGTCGGCGATCGATGCCGAGCGCGGGGTGATCCTGTCGGAAGAACGGCTGCGCGACACGCCGCCCTACCGCTCGATCAAGGCCAACTTCGACAATGCGCTGAACGGCACGCGCGCGGTGGAGCGCTGGCCGATCGGCACGATCGCCTCGATCAAGGACGCCACCCCAGCGCGGCTACGTTCTTACTATGAGGCGAATTACCGCCCCGGCAACGCGACGATCATCGTCGTCGGCAACGTCGATCCCAAGGCGGTGGAGCAGGAAATCAAGGCCCGCTTCTCCGACTGGAAACCGGCGGGCAAGGCGGCGTCCGTTACCGAAGGCACGCCGGAGCCGGAACACAAGGCCGCCGAATATGTCGCCAACGGCGTGCGCGACCAGCTCTGGCTCGAATGGGTCAAGCCCGACGACGACCGCGCCGAAACCCTCGTGACCGATCGCGAGCAGCTGCTGCGCATGGTCGCGCTGACCGCGCTCGACAACCGGCTGAGCGACGCCGCATCGAAAGCGGGCGCGCCTTTCGTGGGGGCCGATACCGGCTCGATCCCCAACCTGTTCGGCAGCGCTTCGGTCACGCTCATCCAGATCACCGCCGCGCCCGACAAGTGGCAGGGAGCGCTCGATGCGGTGACCGAAGAGCAGCGCCGCCTGCTGACCGGCGGGATCACGCCCGACGAGCTGAAGCGCGCGATAACGGTGGTGCGCACCCAGCTCCAGAACGCGGCCGATACCGCCGCGACCCGCAAGAACGACGCCATCGCCGATTCGCTGGTGAGCACGACGAACAGCGGCGACCTGTTCACCAGCCCGGCGCAGGACCTCGCCTTCGCCGCGCCGATCCTCGCCGCGATCACGCCGCAAGAGGCCGATGGCGCGCTCAAGGCCGCCTTTTCGGGAGTGGGGCCGGTCCTGTTCCGCTCGGCGCAGAACGGTCCCGCGACCGAGCCCGTGCTGGCCGCCGCGCTGACGCAGGCTTACCAGCGCCCGTTGGCGGCCCGCGCCGCACAAGCCGCTATCAGCTGGCCCTACACCGAATTCGGCAAGCCGAATCCGGTCGTCTCGCAAGTGACCGACAGGGACCTCGGCGCAACGCTGGTCACCTTTGCTGGCGGCACGCGCCTGCTGGTCAAGCAGACCCCTTTCGAGAAGGACAAGATCCACGTCAGCGTGCAGCTTGGAGACGGGCGCGCCGGAACGCCGAAGGACATGTCCCACGCGCTTTGGACGGCCAACCTGTTCCCGCTGGGCGGCACCGGCAAGCTCTCGAACGGCCAGATCGACCGGTGGTCCCAGACGACGGGCAAGGTCGTCTCCGCGGCGCTGGCCGCACACAACGGCGCCTTCGCCCTTTCGGGCCTGACGCGCAAGGCGGACCTTGCGTCCGAAATGCAGCTGCTCGCCGCCTATGCGCGCGATCCCGGTTACCGCCCCGAGATGGGCGACAAGATCGGCGCGGTCGGGCCGATGATCGATGGCCAGGTCGGCGCCAACGCGGGCGCGGTGTTCTTCCGCGGGCTCCAGCAGGTGACTTCGGGCGGCGACGATCGCTACCTGACGATCCCGACGCCCGAACAGATCGCCGCGACGAGGCCCGGCGACGTGCCGGTCCTGCTGGGCAAGGCGCTGGCCGGCCCGGCCGACGTCGTGATGGTCGGCGACGTCAGCCTCGACGACGCGATCAAGGCGACCAAGGACACTTTCGCTGCCGGCCCGGCACGGCCTGCCGTGGCTCCAGCCAAGCCGCAGGTCACCATGGCGCCGGGACGCACGGCACCATGGGTCTTCACCCACTCGGGCCGCGCCGACCAGGCCTTCTTCGGCGAGTTCTGGCCTGCCCCCGACTATTTCGCCGATCCCCGCGCGAGCTACGTCGCCGATGTCGCCGCCGCGGTGCTCCAGTCGCGGCTGATCGACCAGGTGCGCGAGAAGCTGGGGCTGACCTATTCGCCGATGGTCAGCGCCGAAGCCTCGCTGGAAGTCTCCGGCCTTGGCTATTTCGGCGCCGCGATCGAGACCCCGGCGGCGAATTTCGACACGTACAAGGCCATCGTCGACGAACAGATGGCCGATCTTGCCGCAAGACCTGTCTCGGCCGACGAACTCGAACGCGCGCGCAAGCCGCTGGTCGAGGCGGCGGGCAAGGACCTTGAAGACAACGGCTACTGGGCGAAGATGCTCTCGCTCTACGTCCGCGATCCGCGCATCAAGGCCCCTGCGCTCGACCGTGCGGAAGGCCTTCGCGGTGTGACCGCCGCCGATGTCGCCGCCTTCGTCGCGAAGTTCGTGAAGGACAGGACACCAGAGACGATCGTCTCGCGGGCGAAGTGACTGTCCGCTCGGCCGCCGGGCCAGGCTCGAGGCGCTCCCCACCCGGTCGCCGATCGTGCCGGCAGGGCGCCGGTCGAGTTCATCGGCGATCATTATGCACGTTGACGGCGCGCGCGGTCGGGCCCAGACACCGCGAACGCGCCGAAGGCGTTTGGCGGCGGAGGTCATGTGAGGCGCGACTTCCTGGAATACCATACGAGCCGGGCGATCGCGATCTATCGGCTGGTGCTTGCGCTGCTTTTCGGGCTGCTGGTCTGGGCCGATTCGACCCGGCACGCGCGCGAGCCGGCCCTGCCGGTTACCCTCTACCTTGGCTATCTGACTGTCAGCCTTGCCCTGCTGGCGGTCGCATGGCGCAGCTGGTGGCTGGAATTCCGGGCCGGCTCCATCGCGGCGCTGATCGACGGCGCGGCGTTCCTGCTCGGGGTCTATTACACCGCGCTGCCGACCACCAACTTCTTCGCGCCATTCCTCATCTTCATGGTCTTCATGCTGATCGAGGCAAGCCTGAGGTTCGGGCGAGCCGCCGCGGTGCTCGCCGCAGCGGGTCTTTGTCTTGCCTACCTCGTCGTGGAAGCGCGATTCGTCGATGTCGGCGAGACCACGACAACGGTGGTGTTCTACCAGCGCTTTGGCTACATGGTGGTCCTCTCGATGACCTTCGCGTGGTTCGGCCTGCGCCATGCTCCACCAACGGTTCCCAGGTTTTCCGTCGATTTGCCGGTTACGAGCCTGGAACCGGCTTCGCAGGCTCTCGCCTATGCCATGCGGATCTCGGGAGCGGGGGGAGGTGCGCTCGCCTGGGCGCCCGAAGACGAACCCTTGCGCAAGCTGCAACTGGCTGGCTCGCTCGAAAGCGAAAGCCCTGCCCCGGATATCCGGCCCGTCGATGTCCGGGACGTGCAATCGGCGCTGGCCTTCGACGCGCGCAAGCGGCGCGTGCTTCGGGCGGGCCCGGGCAACGTGTTGCACGCGGTGCCGGGTGCGGAGCCGCCGCGCCTCGCCACCCTGCTCGACGTCCGCGACGGACTGCTGGTCCCGATCGCGGGCCGGTTGGGCAAGGGGGTGCTCCTGCTGACCGGCATAGCCATGATGTCGCGCGACGACATAAGGCTTGGCCAGGCGTTGGCGGACGAAATCGCGATGGCGCTCGACGGCGAGCAGATGGCCTCGACCGAGCGCAATATGGCAGTTGCCCGTTCGCGCGGCAGCCTGGCGCGCGACCTGCACGACAGCGTGGCCCAGACGCTGGCGGGCATTTCCTTCAGGCTGCAGGCCCTGCGCCAGCGGATGGTGGCGGGATCGGCGTCGCCGCAGGAGGTGGAGACGCTCATCGCGGACCTGCAGGCCGAACAGCAGCAGGTGCGGGGGATCATCGACGGCCTGCGGAATGTGCCCTCGCTTCCCGAATCCTGCGAACTCGGCGAACAGCTTGCCAGACTGGTCGACGCGCTGGGGCGGCAGTGGAGCATCGCGGCGGTGGTCGATCCGCCCGGACGTGCGCTCAGCGTGCCCGCGCCTTTTGCCCATGAAGTCCAGCAACTCGTGCGTGAAGGGGTGGCCAATGCGGCGCGCCATGGCCATGCGTCACGCGTGCGGATCAGCCTGAGCGATGCGGGCACGGGCCTTTCGCTGGTGATCGCCGACAACGGCAGGGGCTTCGCCCAGGACCGGGAAGAGCAGCGGCCGCGTTCGCTGTCCGAGCGTGTGGCCGAACTGCACGGCTCGTTCGCCGCCACGAGCGGGAGCGGCGGCACGACGATCGAGATCAGTCTACCCAGGGGAGTGTCGTGATGATCCGCATCGTTCTCGCCGACGACCATGCCTTTGTCCGCGCCGGGGTGGAGGCCGTGCTCGGTGGCTCGGGCATCGACGTGGTCGCCTCGGTCGAAAACGGCAGCGCGGCGCTCGCAGCGATCGCGCGGGAAGACCCCGATGTCGCGATCCTCGACATCCGCATGCCGGACATGGACGGCGTCGCCGTCCTGCAGGCGATGCGCGACCGCAAGGACAACCGGCCCGTGATACTTCTCACCGCGCAGCTCGAAGACGTCGCCCTGCTCGATGCGTTGCGGGCGAAAGTCGACGGCATCGTGTTCAAGGACGGTGCGGCGGGACAGTTGCAGGACGCCATCCGCTCGGTCGCGGCAGGGCGGACCTATATCGATCCGCAGGTCATGGAGCGCGCGCTGAACCTTGCCATCGAGGGCCCGGGCGCCAATCCCCTGTCCGTGCTGACCGAGCGCGAGCGGCGGATTGCCGACGCCGTTGCGCAGGGCAAGCGCAACAGGGAAATCGCCGGCGAACTGGGCTCGTCGGAGGGGGCCATCAAGATCCACCTGCATCGGATCTACGAAAAGCTGGGGATCGAAAACCGCACCGAACTCGCCCTTCTGGTCATCGCGCAGCCGCGGCGCTGAACGCCCATCCGTGGTTGGTCTTGCAGCACGGGTATTGCCAGTGCCGTGTTGGCGCGCCGGATCGTCATGAAACGGTCACAGTAGGGATGTTGAAGCGCGCACGATTGTTGTTGGGCGAATCGGGCTGGTTGCGAGGAGGATATCGATGAACAGGTTGATTGTTGGCGCGCTGGCTGGAGCGTTTCTGCTGGCGGGTTGCCATGCGAAGAGCGGCGACAAGGCCGGTTCGGAGGCGGGTGCCGGTGCGCAGATCACGGGGGCGGGATCGACCTTTGTCTATCCGGTGCTTTCGGCGTGGTCGGCGGACTATTCGAAGCAGGCCGGGGTGAAGGTCAACTACCAGTCGATCGGCTCGGGCGGCGGGATCAGCCAGATCAAGGCGGGGACGGTGGACTTCGGGGCGACGGACATGCCGCTTGCGCCGGACGAGTTGTCGGCGGCGGGACTTGCGCAGTTCCCGGTGATCGTGGGGGGCGTGGTTCCGGTGGTTCACATCGCGGGGATCGACAAGGGCCAGCTCAAGCTGACCGGCGCGCTGCTGGCGGACATTTACCTGGGCAAGGTCGCCAGGTGGAACGACCCGGCGATCGTCAGGCTCAACCCGGGGCTCAAGCTGCCCGACGCGAAGATCACGGCGGTGCACCGTTCGGACGGTTCGGGCACGACGTTCAACTTCACGCACTACCTGACGCAGGTCAGCCCGGCGTGGAAGGCGGGTCCGGGCGACGGCAAGTCGGTGGACTGGACGGGCGGCGTCGGCGGCAAGGGCAACGAGGGCGTTGCGGCCTATGTCGACCAGATCGCGAACTCGATCGGCTATGTCGAATATGCCTATGTGCTGCAGAACAACATGGCCTGGGCCTATGTGCAGAACGCGGCGGGCAACTACGTTGCGCCGAGCGCGGACAGCTTCAAGGCGGCGGCGGCGAGCGCGGACTGGGCCCATGCCAGGGACTTCGACCTGGTGATGACCAACGCGCCGGGCGGCGAGGCCTATCCGATCACGGCATCGACCTTCGTGCTGATGTACAAAGAGCCCAAGGACCAGGCGCGCAGCGACGCGGCGCTGAAGTTCTTCAAGTGGTCGCTCGGGAACGGGCAGCCGCAGGCGAGCAAGCTTGACTACGTGCCGCTGCCCGACACAGTGGTGAAGCAGATCGAAGACTACATGGCGGCGAACATCAAGTGACATCACGAACCGGGTCCCTGCTGCCGTCCGGCGGGCGGCGCGGGGACGCCGATCGGGGTTCCGCGGCGGACCCGGATCGCGAAACTGCGCGAAGCGCTTCGGCCAGGCCGCACGGCGGTCTGGCCGAGCGCGCGTTCCGCCTTGTCACCGGCGGGGCGGCGTGGCTGGTGCTGGCGATCCTGCTGGCGGTGGCCTGGTCGATGGCCTCGGGCGGCTGGCTGGCGTTCAGGACGTTCGGCTTCGGCTTCATCACCAGCACGCAGTGGGACGTGGTGAACGGTCAGTTCGGCGCGCTGGTGGCGATCTACGGCACGCTCATGACCTCGGCGATCGCGCTGGTCATCGCGGTGCCGGTGAGCATCGGGATCGCGCTGTTCCTGACCGAGATCGCGCCGGTCTGGTCGCGCGGTCCGATCGCGGTGGCGATCGAGCTGCTCGCGGCGGTGCCGAGCATCATCTACGGCATGTGGGGGCTGTTCGTGTTCGCGCCGTTCATGGCCGAGCACGTCGAGCCGTGGGTCAACGACCACCTGGGCCAGGCGCCGGTGATCGGGCCCTTGTTCAACGGCCCGCCGATCGGCATCGGCACGCTGACCGCGGGGATCGTGCTGGGGATCATGGTGATCCCGTTCATCGCCTCGGTGGCGCGCGAGGTGTTCAACGCGGTTCCGGCGGCCTTGCGCGAATCGGCGGTGGCGCTGGGCGCGACGCGGTGGGAGCGGCTGTGGCACGTGACGCTGCCCTATACCCGCTCGGCGATCGTGGGCGCGATCTTCCTTGGCCTCGGGCGCGCGCTGGGCGAGACGATGGCGGTGACCTTCGTGCTGGGCAACGCGCACGACCTGACCGCCTCGCTGCTGATGCCGAGCAACTCGATCGCGGCGGCGATCGCCAACGAGTTCACCGAGGCGGACACCGAGCTTTACCGCAGCGCGCTGATCGCGCTGGCGTTCCTGCTGTTCTTCGTGACGTTCATCGTGCTGAGCCTGGCCAAGCTGCTGCTGGCGCGGGTCGAGCGCAGCCTGGGCCGGACCAACTGAAAATGGACCAACCGAGATGAACTGGGTGCTCTTCCGCCGCAAGCTCGCCGACCGCGTGGCCTTCATCGGCGCGGCGCTGGCGACGCTGTTCGGGCTGGTGTTCCTGTTCTGGATCCTGTGGACCACCTTCGCGCAAGGGGTGTCGGCGCTCAACCTCAGGCTGGTGACCGAGATGACCCCGCCGCCGGGCGCGGACGGAGGGCTGCTCAACGCGTTCTACGGCAGCGCGGTGATGGTGCTGCTGGCGATCGCGATCGGCACGCCGGTGGGTCTGTGCGCGGGGACCTACCTTGCCGAGCACGGGCGCCACACGCGGCTTGCCGCGGCGGTGCGCTTCGTCAACGACATCCTGCTGAGCGCGCCCTCGATCGTGCTGGGCCTGTTCGTCTACGAACTGGTGGTGGTGCCGATGAAGCACTTCTCGGGCCTTGCCGGGGGCCTCGCGCTGGCGCTGATCCTCATACCCGTGGTGGTGCGCACCAGCGACGAGGCGCTGCGCCTGGTGCCCGACCGCATGCGCGAGGCGGCCTATGCGCTGGGCCTGCCGGGCTGGAAGGTGAGCCTGCAGGTGCTGTTCAGCGCGGCGATGAGCGGGATCGTCACGGGCGTGCTGCTGGGCGTGGCGCGGATCGCGGGCGAGACCGCGCCGCTCCTGTTCACCGCGCTCAACAACCAGTTCTGGAGCGCGAACCTCAACGCGCCGCTCGCCAACCTGCCGGTTGTCATCTTCCAGTACGCGATGAGCCCCTATGATACCTGGCACGCGCTGGCCTGGGCCGGCGCGCTCGCCCTTACCGTGTTCGTACTCGCGCTGAACCTGGCCGTGCGCCTGTTCGCGCGCCGGAGGTCCTTCAAATGATAAACCTGGCACCCCAGGTCGCGGGAGAGCCGGCCGCCGCGCCGGTCACCCGGGAAACCAAGATCGATATCCGCAACCTCGACTTCTTCTACGGGAAGAACCAGGCGCTGCACGCGGTCAACCTGCCGGTCCCGGTGAACGCGGTGACCGCGATCATCGGGCCTTCGGGCTGCGGCAAGTCGACGCTGCTGCGCACGATCAACCGCATCTACAACCTCTACCCCGAGCAGCGCGCCGAGGGCGAGATCGTCATCGACGGCGAGAACGTGCTGGGCAAGATCGACCTTGCCGACCTGCGCCGGCGGGTGGGCATGGTGTTCCAGAAGCCCACCCCGTTCGCCAGCTCGATCCGCGCCAACGTGGCCTTCGCGCTGGCCTACTACGAGAAGCTGTCGAAGCGCGAGATGGACGAGCGGGTCGAGGACGCGCTCAGGCAGGCCGCGCTGTGGGACGAGGTCAAGGACAAGCTCGACCAGAGCGCGCTCTCGCTCTCGGGCGGGCAGCAGCAGCGCCTGTGCATCGCGCGCACCATCGCGGTGCGCCCCGAGGTCGTGCTGTTCGACGAACCCACCTCCGCGCTCGACCCCATCTCCACCGCCCGCATCGAGGAACTGCTCGACGAACTGCGCGGACGCTTCACCATCGTCATCGTCACCCACAACATGCAGCAGGCCGCCCGCGTCTCCGAAAAAACCGCCTTCTTCCACCTCGGAGAACTCGTCGAATACGACGATACCCTCCGCATCTTCACCAACCCAAAACACCAAAAAACCCAGGATTACATCACAGGACGATATGGGTAGGATGCACCGGACATGAACTCCAATCCCCATACACTCAGGGCGTTCGACCAGGAACGCACCCAGTTGCGCGAGCGCATTACGCGCATGGGCGAGCAAGCCAGGCAAGCCCTGCACGACGCGGTCGACTGCCTTTTGGCCCATGACGTGGAAGGAGCATTACAAGTCGTCGCCCGCGACCAGCAGATCGACGCGATGGCCAATGATGTCGAGGAGTTCGCGCTCACCATTCTCGCCCTGAGAACAA
>JAJXVK010000270.1 GCA_021782155.1 Pseudomonadota bacterium | reverse complement strand
CGGATGTATCTGACCGACCCCGCCGATCAGGCTGCGGTCGGCGCGGTCCACGCGCGTTGCTTTGGCGCTGCGCGTCCCGCTGCGACCATGGTCGGCGTCGCCTGGCTGTGCCGCCCGGAATGGAAGATCGAGATCGAGGCCGAGGCGCTGCTCTCCAACGCCTGACGCCGCCCGGCCCATTGCCAGCTTGCGCGACCGGCCCCTTTCCCTCGCCCCCGCATCGGGCTAGAGCGCCGCGCATGACAGGACAATTCCAGCTGACCGAGGAGCAGCGCGCGATCCAGGAGATGGCGCAGCGCTTCACCGCCGAGGCGATCACGCCGTTTGCCGCCGAATGGGACGAACAACACCATTTCCCACGCGATGTGATCAAGCGCAGCGCCGAGCTGGGCTTCGGCGCGATCTATGTCAGCGAGGAATCGGGTGGAATCGGGCTCGGGCGGCTGGAAGCGGCGCTGATCATGGAGGCGATGGCCTATGGCTGCCCGGCGACCAGCGCCTATATCTCGATCCACAATATGGCCGCCTGGATGATCGACACTTTCGGCGGGGCGGAGGTGACGGCCAAGTACCTGCCCGACCTCGTGACGATGGAAAAGATCGCCAGCTATGCGCTGACCGAGCCTGGCTCGGGCTCCGACGCCGCGGCGCTCAAGACCAGCGCCAGGCTCGACGGCGATCATTACGTATTGAACGGCACCAAGCAGTTCATTTCCGGCGGCGGCTTCAACGATGTCTATGTCACCATGGTGCGCACCGGCGATGACAAGACCAGGGGCATCACTTGCCTCGTCATCGACAAGGACACCCCCGGGGTCCATTTCGGCAAGCCGGAAAACAAGCTCGGCTGGAACGCCTCGCCCACCGCGCAGGTGATCTTCGAGGATGCCCGCGTGCCGGTCCAAAACCGCGTCGGCGAGGAAGGCCATGGCTTCCGTTTCGCGATGATGGGGCTCGACGGCGGGCGGCTCAATATCGGCGCCTGTTCGCTGGGCGGGGCGCAGCGCTGCCTCGACGAGGCGGTTGCCTACACCAAGGATCGCCAGCAGTTCGGCCAGCCGGTCGCCGATTTCCAGAACACCCAGTTCATGCTCGCCGACATGGCGACCGAGCTGGAGGCGGCGCGCGCGCTGCTCTACCTCGCTGCCGCCAAGGTCACCGACGGCGCGCCCGACAAGAGCAAGTTCTCCGCCATGGCCAAGCGGCTCGCGACCGACAGCGGCAGCAAGGTGGTCAATGACGCGCTGCAGCTGTTCGGTGGCTACGGCTATCTGAAAGATTACCCGATCGAACGCTTCTGGCGGGACTTGCGGGTGCATTCGATCCTCGAAGGCACCAATCAGGTGATGCGGATGATCGTCGGACGGGAGATGCTGCGGCAATGACTAACGAGAAGGGGACCGATGAAGTCCTGATCCATTCGCATGGTTCGGTGGGGCACATCTCGCTCAATCGGCCCAAGGCGATCCATGCGCTGACTCTCGGCATGTGCCGTGCGATGAGTGCGGCGCTGGCGGGCTGGGCGAAGGACAAGGCGGTGAAGGCGGTCATCCTCGACCATAGCGAGGGCCGCGGCTTTTGCGCAGGGGGCGACATCAATCTGCTGCGCCATTCCGCGCTCACCGACGGCGGCGTGTCGGGTCGCAAGTTCTTCCACGACGAATACCAGCTCAACCACCAGATGTTCGCCTATGCCAAGCCGATCGTGGCGTTCATGGACGGCATCACCATGGGCGGCGGCGTCGGGATCGCGATGCCGGCCAAGTACCGCGTCGCGACCGAGAACACGCGCTTTGCCATGCCCGAGACCGGGATCGGGCTGTTCCCCGATGTCGGCGGTGGCTGGCACCTGGCGCGGCTCGGCGGGCGGCTGGGTCAGTTCCTGGCGCTTACCGGGGCGCGGCTCGACGGGGCGGAATGCCTGTGGGCGGGCATCGCCACGCATTATCTGCCGAGCGACAAGCTGGCGGAGGCCAAGGCCCGGATCATCGAGAAGCCCGCGCGGATCGCGGGCATTTTGTCGGAACTCTCGGTCACCGCGCCCGAAGCGCGGATCGAAGCCAATGCCGAGCGGATCGCCAGGCACTTCGCCTCCGATCGCTACGAGGACATCCTCGCCAGCCTCGATGGCGAAGACAGCGAATGGGCGGCGAAGGAACTGGCGACGCTCAACACCAAGAGCCCGCAGACCTGCAAGGTTGCGCTGCGCGAACTGGCGGAGGCTGCGAACTTCACCGATTTCGCCGAGGAGATGCGCAACGAGTACCGCATCGCCAGCCGCGTACTGCTGCGCCCCGATTTTGCCGAGGGCGTGCGCGCGGTGATCGTCGACAAGACCAATGATCCCCACTGGAACCCGGCGACGCCCGAAGGCGTGAGCGAGGACCTGCTCGACAGCATTTTCGCGCCGCTGCCCGCAGACGAGGAATGGAAACCGCTATGAGTTACGAGACGATCACCGTCGAGCAGCGGGACGCGGTGACGCTGATCACGCTCAACCGGCCGCAGGCGTTGAACGCGCTCAACAGCCAGGTTCTGGCCGATCTGACCGAGGCCTTTGCCGCCTATCAGGCCGATGCCAGCCAGCTCTGCGCGGTGCTGACCGGATCGGGCGACAAGGCCTTTGCCGCGGG
>JAJXVK010000075.1 GCA_021782155.1 Pseudomonadota bacterium | reverse complement strand
CCGGCCGCGCCGCCGTCCATCACGCGGTTGTCGTTGAGTCGGAACGAGAGCAGCACCGCCTTCTTGAGCCACTGGTTGACCTGCCATTCGCCGCCAACCTTTTCGGCTACGCGCGCCTTGCCGCTGTCGAGCATCTCGAGCGCGGTCTCTACCACCTCGCGCACAGCGGCGCTGGCGGGGGTGACGGTGTCGCGCGCTTCCCATGCGGCGTCGATGGCGGCTTCGAGCTGAGAGGTCATTCGGCGTTCCCTGCGTTTTCGGTCGCCGGCGCGCCTAGCCGCTCGCGCCCTCGGCGGCAAGCGCCGCCAGCCATTGCGCGATGTCGCCCACGACGAGGTCGATCGCGGCGTCGTCCTTGGCGCGGTCGCCCCAGTCGGTCGCGAGGTCGAGCCAGACGGTCTGCATGCCCATCGCCTTGGCGGGCACCAGATTGCGCGCCATGTCCTCGACGAACACCGACCGCTCCGGGTCGATGTCGAGCGCCGCGACCATCCCCTCGTAGGCCGAACGTTCGGGCTTGGGGCGATAGTTCATCGCGTGAATGTCCCAGATCGCCTCGAAGCTGTCGGCAAGATCGAGGCCTTCGAGCACGCGGCGTGCGTAGGGTTCATCGCCGTTGGTGAATACGATGCGGCGGCCCGGGAGCCTTTCGAGCAGCGGCGCGAGGCGCGGCGCGGCGGCCAGCGGGGCGAAGTCGATGTCGTGGACGTAGCCGAGGAAATCGTGCGGGGGCACGTCGTGGTTGTGCATCAGCCCGGAAAGCGTGGTGCCGTGGTCGTGAAAGTAGAGCTTCTGGATACGCCGCGCCTCGACCGGGTCGCAGCCCAGCAGGTCGGCGATATAGGCGCCCATGCGCGCATCGATCTGGTCGAAGAGGCGGGTCGAGGGCGGGTAGAGCGTGTTGTCGAGATCGAAGATCCAGCAATCGACGCGGTCGGGTTCGAAGGACATCGTGCCGGTTCCAGATCCTTGAGGGCCGTCATGGAATGTTCACTTCGGAATCGTTACCATTGATGCTTGCCGGCGACCACCGTGCGGCTGCATGCTGCGGGCAACGCGGCGCGGGGAGCGAACGAAACATGGGGTCCGCAGCAATTTCCTGCCCTAGAACGATGAAGCGCAGGTCTTGCTTCTTCGTTTCGGCGACGATCGTCATCGCTTCGCTGAGCGCCTGCGGGGGGGGGAGCGGTGTCGCCAGTGCGCCCGCGCCCCAGCCAGTGCCCGCGCCTTCGCCCAGCCAGACCCCGACACCTGCCCCCACGCCGACTCCCACTCCTTCGAGCAGCTTCGACACCGCCGAGTATCGCCGTTCCGATGGGCCGCAGTATCACAACGCGATCACGGCATGGGCCGATGGCGCAAGCGGCCAGGGGGTCAAGCTCGCCATCGTCGACAGCGGGATCAACACCGCGAACACCGAGTTCGCCGGCCGCATTTCCAGCGATTCGCAGGACGTTGCCGGCAATCGGGGCATCCAGGGCGAGGACGATCACGGCAACATGGTCGCGCTGGTCGCCGCGGCTGGGCGCAACGACAGCGGGATCATGGGAATCGCCTACGACGCGACGATCCAGGTTTTGCGCGCGGATACGCCGGGATCCTGCGCGACGGCTGATCCCGCCAATCCGGACAGCGGGTGCAGCTTCTCAGACACGGATATCGCCGCAGGGATCAAGGCGGCCGTCGCGGGCGGCGCGCGCGTGATCAACCTCTCGCTCGGCGGCTCGAATGCCGGCAGCGTGGTCCGCGCCGCCCGGGCCGGCGCCGCGGCGGCGGGCGTGGTCGTGGTGGTCTCGGCGGGCAACGAGGGCGCGTCGACGGACCCGACGGTCGATCCCACAAACCCCGATCCCTTCGCCACCGACGTGCGCAACGCAGGCGGCAACAACGTGATCATCGCCGGATCGGTCGACAACACCGGTGCGTTCTCCAGCTTCAGCAACCGCGCCGGAGCGCAGGCGTCATGGTTCCTCTCGGCGCTGGGGGAAGGGGTGTGCTGCGTCTACGACGGCAGCACGATCAAGATCACGACGACCGGCGGCAAGCAGTACGTAACGGTGGTCAACGGCACCAGCTTCGCCGCGCCGCAAATCACCGGCGCGGTCGCGCTGCTGGCGCAGGCCTTTCCCAACCTGACCGGCGCGCAGATCGTCAACCTGCTGCTCACGACCGCGCGCGACGCGGGCGCAACGGGCACCGACACGACCTATGGGCGCGGCATCCTCGACATCGCGGCCGCCTTCGCGCCGCAAGGCACCACCTCGATCGCTGGCACGCTCGTTCCGCTGTCGCTGGGCGATACGCTGGTGCTGACGGGCCCGGCGATGGGCGATGCGCTGACCGGCCAGTCGGTCGGCGCGATCGTCCTCGACGGTTACGCCCGCGCCTATTCGGTCGACTTCGCCTCGGCGCTGCGGCACGCGCAGGTCGAGCCGAAGCTCTATGGTGCGCTTTCGGCCTCGTCACGTAACGTGTCGCTGGGCAATGGGCAGGTGGCCATGGCGTTCAGCATCGATGCCAACCGGTTTGCCGGACCGGAGCCGCTGCGCCTCGCTCCGCGCGAAGCCGAGCAGGCGCGCGTGCTCGCGGCGAGCGTTACGGCACGCATTGCGCCGGGCCGGCAAGTGGGCTTTGCCTTCGGGCAGGGCGCGTCCGGACTGGTGGCGGGCATGCAGGGTCGTTCCGATCCTGCCTTCCTCATCGCCGAGCAAGGAGATGGCGCCGGCGCGTTCCGCGAGAGCGACGACAGCGCGGTCGCCTTGCGCCAGCTGCTCGGCCCGGTCGCGCTGACCGTCAGCGCAGAACGCGGGCGCGTCGTTACGTCACCGCTTTACTACGGGGATTCGCCGCTGCGACGGGAAGACCGCGAAGCGTTCACCCGGATCGGCGTGATCGCAGACCGGCAATTCGGTGCGTTCGACGCGGCGCTGGGCGCGACGATGCTGCGCGAGGACCACACGGTGCTTGGCGCGCGGCTGAACACCGCACTGGGCGGGGGCGGGGCGAGCAGCCTGTTCGCCGACGCCGTACTCGGCTGGCGGTTCGCGCCGGGCTGGCGGCTGGGCGCCGCGGGACGCTTCGGCTGGACCCTGCCCGATCGTAACGCGACGATCATCGCGGGATCGCGCCTCGCGAGCTCGGCCTGGTCGGTGGATGTCGAAAAGCAGGGCGTTCTGGGCCATGACGCGCTCGCGCTGCGCCTGTCGCAGCCGTTGCGGGTCGAAAGCGGCGGGATCGCGCTCAACCTGCCGCAAAGCTGGTCCTACACCAGCGACACCGCCCGTTACGGCATCGAACGGCTTTCGCTGACACCCGGCGGGCGCGAGATCGTGGGCGAACTCGCGTGGCGCACCGCGCTGTGGAAAGGCGCGCTGGCGACGAGCCTCTTTTACCGCAAGAACCCGGGCCACTTCGCCTCGCTGCCCGACGACAAGGGCGTGGCGGTTCGCTGGTCAGCCAATTTCTGAGAAATGTAAAATAAATCACAGAAACACAGCAAAATATGATTTTGGCTCAGTTTGCGGATTTCGGTTCGATCCGTCGCATCCGCGCGTCCTCGCCGTCTTCCAGCACCCAGATCGCGCCGTCGGGGCCCTGCGCGACCTCGCGCATCCGCGCGCCCATCGGGATGCGTTCGACCTCGCGCGCCCGCGCGCCGTCGAACGCGACGCGCACGAGGCATTGGCATACGAGCCCCGCGACAAGCGCATTGTTGCGCCATGACGGGAACTTGTCCGACGATACGAAGATCATGTCGCCCGGACCGATCACCGGGGTCCAGCTGATCGCGGGAGCCGCGAGGTCGGGGCGGGTGGAATGTCGCGGGATCGGCCTGCCGTCATAGTCGTCGCCGTTACTCACGAGCGGCCAGCCATAGTTACGCCCCGGTTTGACGAGATTGAGCTCGTCTCCGCCGCGCGGCCCGTGCTCGATGTCCCACAGGCGCCCCACGAGGTCGAACCTGAGGCCCAGCGGGTTGCGATGGCCAAGCGACCAGATCTGTGCCGTAACGCCGCCCTTGCGGGCAAAGGGATTGCCCGCGGCGGGCGATCCGTCGAGATTGAGGCGCACGATCTTGCCGAGGTTGCCCGACAGGTCTTGCGCCGGGGTCTTTTTCTGCCGTTCGCCCGAGGAAATGAAGAGGTACTTGCCGTCGGGCGAGAAGGTGATGCGGTGCGCGTACTGCCCGTATCCCGTGGTCTTGGGGGCCTGGCGCCATAGGATATTGAGCCCATCAAGGCGCGGATTTGCGCCGTCGAGCTCCAACCTTGCGCTTCCCACGGCCGCGCCGCGCGTGTCGTTCGGACCGGCTTCGGCCCAACTGAGGTAGATCGTGTGGTCTTGAGCGAAGTGCGGCGAAGGCTGGACGTCGCCCAATCCGCCCTGGCCGCCGTAGTCGACATGCGGCACGCCGGTTACGTCACGCGCCGGATGGCCCGCTTGCCAGAGCTTGAGCACACCCTTCTTCTCGGTAACGAGTGCGTAGGGCGTGCCCGGCAGGAAGGCCATGGCCCAGGGTTCGTCGAAGGTCGCCATGTCGTCGAACTGCAGGCCGGCGAGCGTCTCCTGCCCGGTCCTCTCGCTGGCGCTATCCCCGGCGGCGGCATGGCTGCAGCTTGCGAGGAGCAGGGCGAGTGGCGATAGCGAGGCAAGGAACGTCCTGGACATGCCCGCATTCTCGCACACCCCGGCGCAACTCGCCACCGAACGCACCGTGATCGGCGTGGACGAAGCGGGGCGGGGGCCGCTGGCCGGCCCGGTGGTCGCCGCCGCCGTCCTGTTGTGCAAGCCGCGACCTTCCGGGCTCGACGATTCCAAGAAGCTGAGCCGCGCGCGGCGCGAAGTGCTCGACGAGCAGATCCGCCGCCGCTGCCTGTGGGCGGTGGGCGTGGTCGATGTCGAGACGATCGACCGGATCAACATCTTCGCCGCGACGATGCTGGCGATGACGATCGCCGTTACGTCACTGTGCGCGCAACTTTCCACGGACCCGCACGAGGTGCTGGTCGACGGCAACCTCACCCCGCATGGCCGCTGCGAGGGCTGGCGCTGGCCGGCGCGGCCGATCGTGGGCGGAGACGCGCTCGAACCGTGCATTTCGGCCGCCTCGATCGTCGCCAAGGAGCATCGCGACCGCATGATGCGCGCCTATGCGGCGGTGCATCCGCACTATGGGTGGGAGCGTAACGCCGGTTACGGCACGCCCGAACACATGGCGGCGCTGCGTGAGCATGGCGCGACGCCGCTTCACCGCCGCAGCTTTGCGCCGATCGCGCAGCTCGACCTGTTCTAGGGGAACGCCTTCGACCTGAGTTCGGCAAGGTAGCCCTGCGCAAAGGCCTCGAGCCCTTCCATGCTTGGCGGCAATCCGCCTTTTTCACCCGATGCGGCTTCGAGTTCGTCGCGGCTGTTGATGCGCGGAAACTTCTCCGGAGGGACCGGGGTGCCGAGGAAGGCACAGAGCGGCTCCCAACCGTCCTTCGGATTGAAAACGAGCAACCGCTCGGGCGGGATGGTGTCGATCACCTGCTGGTTCCGCTTCCGGAACCAGTCGGTCATGAAGGCCCGGTCGGACAGGTCATGACCGCCGAACGGACCGAACACGGCACCCTGCATGACCCGCCCGAAGGGGCTGTCGCCGAGGCTGCCGTTCATCGCTTGCGAGAAGATCGTGGCGCTGACCGAATCGAACCAGCTGTCGGGATCGCGCACCGTCAGGATCACCTTGGCCTCGGGGTAGTAGTCGGCCAGTTCGCGCCAGTAGGTGCAGGCGGGATAGTCGGTGGTGGAGCGAAAACCGTCGAAGACCTCGTCCCAGTCGGGCTCGCCGTCGATCACGTTGAGCCACAGCGGCACGTTGCGGCGCGCCTGGGCGAAGTTCTCGACCATGTGGTAGCATGGACCGAAGCCGATGTGCTCGAGCGCGAACTTGAGCGTGAAGGTCGCGGTCCGTCCAAGACCCGCGCCGATAACATCGAGCGCCATCGCCAATTTCTCCCGTTCTGTCAGCCAGAAGAGACTACGCTGGAACCCGGGGGCGACAAACTTTTTTTACCGGCGAGTCTGGTTGGCCACACCACCAGATATCGAGTCTCCACTATGTGCCGGGGCTCAACATGCTGTGTGGGACTCGTTTCGTTCCGCTCGCGCTAACCCGATGTTAACCATGAAATGCAAGGATTCACCACGAGTCGCGGCTTGACGCGGACTCTCCAAGGACTCACCCTAGCGTCAACAGGACAAGGGGGCATCGACGAACATGGCGGTCACTACGGTGAAGACGAAGGCGCGTGCGCGCAGTGCGGCGGCAGCCGCGACGGCGCGTGCAGAGGCCAGGACGCCCGAGCTGCCGCTAGGTCACATCCTGCGCGGCGACTGCGTGGCCTCGATGCGTTCGCTTCCCGATGCGTGCATCGACATGATCTTCGCCGATCCGCCCTACAACCTCCAGCTTGGCGGCGACCTCAACCGCCCCGACGGCAGCCATGTCGATGCGGTGACCGACCAGTGGGACCAGTTCGACAGCTTCGCCGCCTACGACAAGTTCACCCGCGAATGGCTGACCGAGGCGCGCCGCGTTCTCAAGCCAGACGGTTCGCTTTGGGTGATCGGCAGCTATCACAACATCTTCCGCGTCGGCGCGATGATGCAGGACATGGGGTTCTGGATCCTCAACGACATCGTCTGGCGCAAGGCAAACCCGATGCCCAATTTCCGCGGAACGCGCTTCACCAATGCGCACGAAACGCTGATCTGGGCCTCGATGGGCGAGAAGTCGCGCTACACGTTCAACTACCGCGCGATGAAGACGCTCAACGACGAACTGCAGATGCGCTCGGACTGGGTCCTGCCGATCTGCTCGGGCCCCGAGCGCATCCGCAAGAACGGCGTGAAGGCGCACCCGACGCAGAAGCCCGAGGCGCTGCTCTACCGCGTCATGCTGGCGACCACCGACAAGGGTGACGTCGTGCTCGACCCGTTCTTCGGAACCGGCACCACTGGCGCAGTGGCCAGGCGTCTGGGCCGTGAATGGATCGGCTGCGAGCGCGAGAAAAGCTACATCGCCGTGGCCGAGGAACGCATCGCAAGCGCACTGCCGCTCGACGAGAGCGCGCTGACCACGATGCAGAGCGCGCGCACCGCGCCCAAGGTCGCCTTCGGCCAGCTGGTCGAGGCGGGGCTGGTCCCGCCGGGCACCCGGGTGTTCGACAAGAAACGCCGCTGGAACGCGACCGTCCGCGCCGACGGCTCGCTCGCGTATGAAAGACAGACCGGTTCGATTCACGGCCTCGGCAAGGACCTGCAGGGCGCGCCGAGCTGCAATGGCTGGACCTTCTGGCACATGGAGCAGGAAGGCGAGGTCAAGCCGCTCGACGCCGCGCGGAAGCTCTACCTCCTGGCAACCGAGGATTGATACGGCCGTAACGTGACCCAGAAACTCTACATCCGCCCGATCGCTTTCGCAGGCAGTCCGCAGAGCGAAGAGGGTGAAGCGATCCGCCTCGCCGGCGGAATGGTCTATGCCAGCCGGTTCGCTCTGATCGTGCGTGAAGGGACGCGCGTGACGTCACGGATCCGCGCGGGCGTGCCGGTAATGGCCGACGCGCTGGCGCAATTGCCGGACGCGCTCCGCGCCGAGGGTGAAGAGCAATGGGCCAATCTGTGTCGAAGCCATGCGCCACTGCAACTGGGCGAACGCACGATCCGGCTCGACCAGCCTCAGGTCATGGGCATCCTCAACATGACGCCGGACAGCATGTCCGACGGCGGCATGTTTCTCGACAAGCCCGACGAAGCCAACGCCCATGCGGCCGCGATGCTCGAGGCGGGCGCTGCGATCATCGACGTGGGCGGCGAAAGCACGCGCCCCGGTGCTGCGGCGGTCTGGGAAGGCGACGAGAAGAAGCGCGTGGTGCCCGCGATCGAAAACCTTGCGCGGGCGGGAGCTGCGATCTCGATCGACAGCCGTCACGCCAGCGTGATCGAAGCGGCGCTCGCCGCCGGTGCACACCTCGTCAACGATGTGTCGGCCCTGCGCCACGACCCGCTCACCATGGAACTCGTCTGCCGCAGCGGTGCGCCGGTGGTGCTGATGCATGCGCCGGGCGATGCCGGGGACCTTCACGCCGACGGAAACTATTCCGACGTGGTGTTTGATGTGTTCGACGATTTGCGCGCACGGCGCGATGCCGCGTTGGCCGGAGGGATCGCGCGCGACAGGATCGTGCTCGACCCCGGCATCGGCTTCGGCAAGACGCTCGCCGAGAACCTCCTGCTGATCAACGCCTTGCCGCTGTTCCATGCGCTGGGGCAGCCATTGCTGCTGGGTGCGAGCCGCAAGCGCATGATCGGTGCGCTGTCAAACGAAGCCGCCGCGCACCAGCGGCTGGGCGGCAGCCTTGCCCTGGCGATGAAGGGGCTCGATGCGGGCGTACAGATGCTGCGCGTCCACGATGTTGCCGAAACCGTCCAGGCGCTGCGCGTCTGGCGGGGTCTGCGCGACGCGGCGCTGACCGACTTTTCGCAACTGGCCGATTGAAACCCGGATCAGCGATTCGCTACCTTGCGCAGGCACAGGTGGCGGTCAAAGCGGTCGAACGTCGGCGCGCGATCCCCGATCGGAAGCCTGGTGTCCGCAAACGCAGCCTTGCCGATGTCGTTGGGCTCGAAGGGAAAGCCATGATGACCGGACGCCGCAAGGGCCGATGTCTGACGATGGAGTTATGGCGCACGGGGAAGAGGGGCGGATCATCACCGCGCCGATCGCGGGCGTGATCATCCAATATTGGTTCGACTGCCAGGCCAGCATCGTCGAGGCGAAGTAGGAACTGGCGAGCGACATGCGCCACGCCGACAAGATAGCCAGGCAGCGCCGAACGGCGGCGCGTCCCTGGTCCTAGAGGGCGAAGCCGCCGTCGCTGACCAGCACGCTCCCGGTTATCGTTGCCGCCATGCCCGACAGCAGGAAGCCGATCTGGCCCGCGATTTCGTCGGCGGTCGCATAACGGCCGAGCTTCGAGCCGGAGGCCCCCATGGCGGCAATCGCCTTGTCGCGGTCGCCCAGTTTCCCGACCATTTCGCGGAACATCGGCACATCGTCCCAGATCGGCGTGTCGACGCCTCCGGGCGCGATCGCGTTGACCCGCACGCCATATTGGGCCGCTTCGACGGCGGCGATCCGCGCGAGGTGCGCTACCGCCGCCTTCGACGCGCCATAGGCGCCGGAGTTCGGCAGCGCCTTGATTCCGGCAACCGATGCGGTGAGCACCACGCTGCCCGATCCTTCGCGCTTCATTGCGCGCAAGGCGAAGCGCAAGCCCAGGAATGCGCCGTCGAGGTTGGTCGCCATGACCTTCTTCCACGACGCAATGTCGAGGTCGGTGAGGGGCGCGCCGCCAGGGATGCCTGCGTTGATCACCGCGTGATCAACCTTCGTCACCTCGCGCGCGAGGAGCGTCCACAATGCGGGATCCGCCACGTCTCCGCCGAATGGACGAACTTTGCACGAGAGGCCGAGCGCGTCGAGCCCGGGCCGGTCGAGGTCGACCAGCACGAGCTCGGCGATGCCCTTCGCGTCGAGCCAGCGCGCGCAGGCCGCGCCGATGCCCGAGGCCGCGCCGGTCACCAGCGCGGTCTTGTCCGTGAAATTGAAATCCCCGTCACCCATGGCGCGAGGCTAGTCCTGCTCAGGCGGCGTTGTCGATACCGAGTTCGCTCAGCTTGCGGTAAAGCGTGGACCTGCCGATGCCGAGGCGCCGCGCGACCTCGGTCATACGCCCGCGATAGTGGCCGATGGCGAGGCGGATGACGTCGGCCTCGATCTCTTCGAGCGGGCGCAGGTTGCCATCGGAGGTGTAGAGCGTGACGCCCGCGCCCTCGACCATCGCCGGAGCGCAGGGCAGCGCCTCGCCAAGGAGATCGGAAAGATTTGGGAAATCCTGCACCGTCAGCAATTCGCCGTCGCAGAACACGGCGGCGCGGAACAAGGTTGCCTGGAGCTGGCGCACGTTGCCCGGCCAGTCGTAGGCCGAAAGCAGGGCCAGCGCACCGTCGGTGATGCCGAGCGGGCGCAGGCCCGGCTGTTCGCCGATGCGGGCAAGGAAATGGCGGGTAAGGGCCGGAATGTCGCCGATGCGTTCGCGCAGGGCCGGCAGCCGGACGCGTACACCGGACATCGACTCGGCGAGGTCCGCCCGGAAATGCCCGCCTGCGACAAGATCATCGACGCAGGCGTTGCTGGCGGCGATCAGCCGAACGTCGACGCGGAACGAATGCCGCGCGCCGATCGGCTGCACGTCGCCGCGTTCGGCGAATCGGGCCAGACGGTCCTGTACGTGTGGCGGCAGGTGGTCGATCTCGTCGATCACCATGGTGCCCCCATCGGCATGTTGCAGCGCGCCGATGTGCCGTTCGAACGCGCCGGCGAAGGCGCCCTTTTCGTGCCCGAACAGCAGCGATTCGATCTGATTGGCGGGAACGCCGCCCGCATTGACCATGCGCAGCGGAGCCTTTGCGCGCGGGCTGGCGGCGTGCATCGCGCGCACCAGCATCTCCTTGCCTGTCCCGCTTTCGCCCTCGATCAGCACCGGACCGTGCGTGCGCGCGGCCTTGGCGGCGACCGCCAGCGCGGCGCGGAACGATGGCGCGGCCCCGATCATCGCATCGAAGTCGAGCGTCGCGCCGAATTTCTCGGTGAGCGGTTGCAACTCGACCCCGGGGGCCTCGCGCGTTGTCGCGGCGCGCAGGGCCTGGAGCAGGCGTTCGGGCGCGACGGGCTTGATCAGGTAATCGGTGGCCCCGGCACGCATCGCTTCGACCGCCAGCAGCGGGCTGGCGCTCGTCGTCAGCATCAGGATGGGCAGCGCCGGGCGGCGCGCCTTGAGTTCGGCGATCAGCGTGCAGGCATCGTCGCCGGGCACCCATTGGTCGAGGACGATCGCGGAAAGCTGCATGCCCTGCCGCGTGCCGAGCGTGGCGATCGCGGTTTCCGAATCGCCCGCGATGATCGTGCGCCATCCTTCCCGCGCCGCCAGCGCCGAAATCAGGCGGCACTGGGCGGGTTCGTCGTCGATCAACATCAAAAGGCGCTGCTCGGCCTCGGACATGGCTCCCCGCAAGGTAAGATCCCTGAGCGACCTGCTAGCGCGATTGGGTAAAGGGGCGATTAAGGCTGATGCGGCGTCCTCGCCTCTTGAGGTGCGCGAGAGGCGAGGTTAGAGGAGTTGCCCATGGGCGGGGGCATCTTTCCCGCGCCCGACAAAAATACCAGTCAACAATCCCAGTCAGACATGGCAGGCGGAATTGCCTGTCAACACGGCTTCAAGGCAGGGGCGAATATGAGCGCGAACAACATGAAGGCAGCCGAGCAGACCTACCACGGCTTCCTGAACCTCATTAAGTACTCGATCCCGGTACTCGCCGTCATCGTGATCCTCGTCATCCTGCTGATTTCCTGACCATCGTGAACGCACCGATCCGGATCGCGGTCCTCAAGGAACGCGCGCCGGGCGAAACCCGCGTTGCGGCGACGCCCGAGACGGCGAAGAAGTTCATTGGCCTTGGCGCCAGCGTGGCGGTCGAGGCGGGCGCGGGCGCGTCCGCGTCGATCGCGGATGCCGACTATGCCGCGGTCGGCGCGGAGATCGTCGGCACCGATGCGGCCAAGGGCGCGGATATCGTGCTGGGCGTGCAGGGGCCGGACGTCGCGGCGCTTGCCGGGGCGAATCCGGGCGCGTGGATCGTCGCCGGGCTCGATCCCTTCGGCCAGCGCGGGCGTGTCGACGCCTATGCGGGCGCAGGATACGAAGCGCTGGCGATGGAGTTCATGCCGCGAATCACGCGCGCGCAGTCGATGGACATCCTGTCCAGCCAGTCGAACCTTTCGGGCTACAAGGCGGTGGTCGCCGCGGCCGACGAATATGGCCGCGCATTTCCGATGATGATGACCGCCGCCGGTACGGTGAGCGCGGCCAAGTGCTTCGTCATGGGCGTGGGCGTTGCAGGCTTGCAGGCGATCGCCACCGCGCGCCGGCTCGGCGCGCAGGTTTCCGCGACCGACGTGCGTTCGGCGACCAGGGAACAGATCATGTCGCTCGGCGCCAAGCCGATCTTTGTCGAGAGCGTCGCGGGGATCGAGGGCGAAGGCTCGGGCGGCT
>JAJXVK010000074.1 GCA_021782155.1 Pseudomonadota bacterium | reverse complement strand
AGTGCTGCAGATCCGCGAGACGATCGACCGCGACTACATGGTGGAAGGCGACCTGCGCCGCGAAGTCGCGATGAACATCAAGCGCCTGATGGATCTCGGCTGCTATCGCGGCCTGCGCCATCGCCGTCAGCTTCCGGTTCGCGGCCAGCGCACGCACACCAACGCCCGCACCCGCAAGGGCAAGGCCAAGCCCATCGCCGGCAAGAAGAAGTAAGGCGCGAAGGCCGTTCAGGCCGTCAGCCTTTCCCTTCCGCGTATTCTCGAAGGATAGTTCACCATGGCACGCGAACCCCAGCGTATCAAAAGGCGGGAGCGCAAGAACATCACCAGTGGTGTCGCGCACGTCAACGCCAGCTTCAACAACACCATGATCACCATCACCGACGCCCAGGGCAATGCGATCAGCTGGTCCTCGGCCGGCATGATGGGCTTCAAGGGCAGCCGCAAGTCGACGCCCTATGCCGCGCAGGTTGCCGCCGACGACGCCGGCAAGAAGGCCGCCGAACATGGTGTCCGCACGCTCGAAGTCGAGGTCAAGGGACCCGGTTCGGGCCGTGAGAGCGCGCTGCGCGCCCTCCAGGCGGTCGGATTCACCATCACGGCGATCCGTGACGTGACCCCGATCCCGCACAACGGCGTTCGTCCCTCGAAGCGCCGTCGCGTCTGATCCTGCCCGGCGGGCAGTGGACGCACTGTTCGCCCAATACCTCGACCGGCTGCGTCTCCCGGGACGACAGTCGGCCCTCCCGACCTAACCCCAGGGGAATTCCATGACTGTCAACATCAAGAACTGGCAGGAACTGAAGAAGCCGAACTCCCTCGAAATCAAGCCGGGCACCGACGCCAAGCGCCGCGCGACCTTCGTCGCCGAGCCGCTCGAGCGCGGTTTCGGCCTCACCCTCGGGAACGCGCTGCGCCGCGTGCTGCTCTCGTCGCTCCAGGGCGCCGCGGTGACTTCGATCAAGATCGAGAACGTGCTGCACGAGTTCTCCTCGCTCGCCGGTGTGCGCGAGGACGTGACCGACATCGTGCTCAACGTGAAGCAGATCGCGCTCAAGATGCAGGGCGAAGGCCCCAAGCGTCTCCAGCTGTCCGCCACCGGCCCGGCCGAGGTGAAGGCTGGCGACATCGCCGTTACCGGTGACATCGAGGTGATGAACAAGGACCTCGTGATCTGCCACCTCGACGAGGGCGCGACGCTCAACATGGAGCTGACCTGCGACACCGGCAAGGGCTACGTCCCGGCGGTGTCGAACCGTCCGGCCGACGCGCCGATCGGGCTGATCCCGATCGACTCGCTCTACTCGCCGGTCCGCCAGGTGAGCTACAAGGTGGACAACGCGCGCATCGGCCAGGAGCTGGACTTCGACAAGCTGTCGCTGACCGTCGAGACCGACGGCACTGTCGCGCCCGAGGACGCGGTGGCCTATGCCGCGCGCATCCTGCAGGACCAGCTGGCGCTGTTCGTCCACTTCGACGAGCAGATCCCGGTCGGCCACGTGCCGCAGATGGCCGGGCTCGCCGCGCACGCGCCGGAAGAGAGCGACGCCAACCAACTCAACCGCTACCTTCTCAAGAAGGTGGACGAGCTGGAGCTGTCGGTCCGTTCGGCCAACTGCCTCAAGAACGACAACATCATCTACATCGGCGACCTGGTCCAGAAGACCGAGGCCGAGATGCTCCGCACGCCGAACTTCGGCCGCAAGTCACTCAACGAGATCAAGGAAGTCCTGAGCTCGATGGGCCTGCGCCTCGGCATGGACATCCCCGGCTGGCCGCCGGAAAACATCGAGGAAATGGCCAAGAAGCTCGAACAGGAGCTGCTGGGCTAAATCGAATTTCGGGGCGCCCGCTCAGGGCGCCCTGTTTTGGGGTGACTTGGCGGCGACCCTGACAGCCGCCTGGACCGGGGTACCTCACACGGCCCCCTTACGAACGGAGAAGAGAAAATGCGTCACAAGCAGGGACAGCGCAAGCTGGGCCGTACCTCGTCGCACCGCATCGCGATGCTTCGCAACATGGCCGCCGCGCTCATCAAGCACGAACAGATCACCACAACGACCCCCAAGGCGCGCGAACTGCGTCCCTACGTCGAGAAGCTCATCACGCTCGCCAAGAAGGGCGGCCTGTCGAACCGCCGCCTCGCGCACTCGCGCCTGATGGACGAAGCGCAGGAAAAGAAGCTGTTCGAGGTCCTGGCTGAGCGCTTCGCGGGCCGCAACGGCGGTTACACGCGCATCATCAAGGCCGGGATCCGCGCTTCGGACGCTGCCCCGATCGCGGTGATCGAATTCGTCGATCGCGATACTTCGGCCAAGGGCCAGGATTCGGGCCCGGTGATGGCCGAGGACGAATACGAAGCCGCCTGACCGGTGCCTTCGGTCCGGGCCTGACGTCCGGCGATAATTGAACGAACGGCCGCGGATGCTACATTCGCGGCCGTTTCGCGTTTGGGGAGAGGACATGCCGCGGCTTGACCGCCTTGTGGCCGGATTGGCGGCTTTGGCCGCTCTGTCCCTGTCCGCGCTGGCCGTGGCGGCGCAGGACCTTCAAGGAGCGCCGCTCGCCTATCCCGCCACGCGGCGCGACGCGACCGTCGAGGCGCGGCACGGCCAGAGCGTTCCCGATCCCTATCGCTGGCTCGAGGGCGACCCGGAAACGGACCCCGCGGTCGCCGACTGGGCGGCGAAGGAGGATGCCCTGGCGCGGCGCTACCTTGCCGCGCTGCCGGGGCGCGACGCGTTCGCGAGCAGCATTCGCGCGCTGACCGACATCGAGCGCTTCAGCCTGCCCAGGAAGGCCGGCGGGCGCTATTTCTACCTCCACAACGCCGGGCTCCAGGACCAGTCGGTGCTGACCGTGCGCGAAGGACTGGGCGGGTCGCCGCGCGTGTTGCTCGATCCCTCCGCCTTGCCGCGCGATGGCGCCCTCGCGCTCGACGATTGGCAACCGTCGAGCGACGGAGCGCTGGTGGCGGTGGCGCTCCAGCACGACGGCAGCGACCGGCGCGAGGTGCGGGTCCTGCGCGTAGCTGGCGCGGTGCTGCTCGGCGACCGGCTCACGGATGTCGCCGACGTGCCGGTCGCCTGGACGGGAGCCGGCGGGTTCCTCTATTCGCGCTATCCGGGAACGGGCGGATATGGCGCGCCGCGTGGCGGGGCCGGGGTTTGGTTCCACCGCGTCGGGACGTCGCAGGTCGACGATCTTGCAGTCCACACCACCCCTGACGAAACCGATCTCGGGCATCGCGCATGGGTGACGAGTGACCGGCACTGGGCGGTGATCGCCAGCACCAGGGGCCTCACCGACAAGGTGAGCCTGCGGCTGGTCGACCTCACGCGGGTCGCCCGCGACGGATGGGCGACGCGCATGCTGGTGGCCGACATGCGCGATGACTGGCGTTTCGTCGAGGGAATCGGTCGGCATCTGTGGTTCGTCACGACGAACGGCGCGCCCAATGGCCGCCTTGTCCGCATCGACCTGTTGCGCGGCGGCCGGGTTCGCGTGCGTGAAGTTGTGCACGAATCGGCCTCGACGCTCGAGGCCGCGCGGATCGTTGGCGGGCGGCTCATCCTGTCGTACCGAACGGGCGGCGCGCTGCGCGCCGTTGTCACCGATTTCCGGGGACGTCCGCGCAGCCAGATCGCGCTGCAGGGGATTGGTACCGCGAGCGGCTTCGCCGGCAGGCCGGGCGATCCCGAGACCTTCTATACCTTCTCGAGCTTCGGACAGCCGCCGGGGGTATGGCGCCTCGATCTCGCCACCGGGCAGATATCCCCGTTCGCCCTGCCGCACGCGCCGTTCGATCCCGCGGATATCCTTGTCGAGCGACATCGCTATCCGGGCAAGGACGGCACGATGATCCCGATCTACGTGGTGCGCAGCCGTCAGGCGGCACAGTCGGGCCACGGCCTGCCGGCGCTGCTCTATGGCTACGGCGGCTTCGATATCTCGATCAATCCCGGATATTCGCCCGAGCGCGCCGCTTGGATCCTCGCCGGCGGAGCCTTCGCGCTCGCCAGCGTGCGCGGCGGGGGCGAACTGGGCGAGGCATGGCACGAGGCGGGCTCGGGCGTGAACAAGCAGGCGGCGTTCGACGATTTCATCGCCGCCGCCGAATGGCTCTCGGCCAGCGGCATCGCGCGCAAGGGCGCGATCGCGGCGCAGGGCCGGTCGAACGGGGGACTTCTGGTCGCCGCGGCGATCAACCAGCGCCCCGACCTGTTCGCCGCGGCCAATCCCGACGTCGGCGTTTATGACATGCTGCGCTTCGACCGCTTCACCTCGGGGCGGTTCTGGACGAGCGATTACGGCGATCCCGCGGACCCGGCGGACTGGGCGCGGCTGCGTGCGTTCTCTCCCTACCACAATGTCCGCGAAGGTGATTATCCGGCGATCCTCGTCACCACCGCCGATCACGACGACCGCGTGGTTCCCGCGCACAGCTTCAAGTACGTCGCGGCCTTGCAGTCTGCTCGGACCGGGAGCATGCCGCACCTGCTGCGGATCGAGCACGGTGCTGGCCACGGCAGCGGGCGGCCCGTGGCGCAGGGGATCGCTACCGAGGCGGACGTGCTCGCGTTCCTGGCAAGGTTCACCGGTCTCGCGCCTCCCGGTTCAGCAGGCGGAAAGCCGTGAGGGCCTAGCGTCGCGAATCTTGGTAAGGGGTTTCCACTTGTCCGTCCGATGGATCGGGGCGGAAAGCGCCGAGACCTCCTGTGGGAACTGTCGCATGAACCTTCTCGCATCGCGTACTGGCCGCGTCGCCGCCATTCTGGCGGTATCTTCGTTTGTTTCGGCGCCCGCGCTGGCGGCGAGCCTGCCCATGCCGCCCGCGCCGCGCGCCATCGCCGCTCCGGCCGGGGGCTGGAGCCCATCTGCCGACGTCGCGCACGACCGGGGCTGGGGCCGCCATCATCATGACGACGGGATCGACGGCGGCGACCTGCTTGCCGGCATCCTGATCCTCGGCGGCATCGCTGCGATCGCCTCGGCCGCGAGCAGCGCTTCGAAGCAAGGACATGCGCGGCAAGCAGAGTACATGCCGCCGCAAGGCGCACCCGAACAGGCCTTCCCGCAGCAGCAAGACCCCGACTATCGGGCTCCCTCGCCGAAGCAGGACTGGAACGAGAGCGCGGACACGAGCCGGCTCGACGACGCGGCGGATGCCTGCGCCGATGCCGTCTCGGGCCATGCCAGGGTCGACCATGTCTACCGGGTCGATCCGTCCGGCTCGGGTTCGGGCTATCGCGTCGCGGGCGATTTCACCTCGGGCGAGACGTTCGCCTGCGAGGTGAACGGCGACCGGGTGGAGAGCGTGTACTACGGCAGACGCGGCGCCTCGTGAGACGGTGAAGCGGCGCTGCCGCGGCGCATTCCAGCCGGCTCTATCACCGCTAAATCGGACGCGAGGGGCGTAACAGGCGCTTGCGGGCGCGCGCGCTGCCGACTATCCGCAAGGTTTGGAACGCGCCGCCGGGCGCTTCAGCCGGGGATTGATTGCCGATGACCGATTTCAAGGACCGCGAGCGCGCCGAAGAGGCGAACTTTGCCCGCCAGGAAGAAATGCTGTTCCGCGTCCATGCGCGCCGCAACCGTCTGCTCGGAGCATGGGCGGCCGAGCGCATGAATCTCGATGCCGCCGAGACAGAGGCCTATGCCAGGTCGGTCGTCCAGGCCGAATTCGAGGAAGCGGGCGACGAGGACGTGATCCGCAAGCTTCTGGGCGACCTGGTTTCGGCGGGCGTCGAGACCGACGAAGCGGAAATCCGCGCGGCGATGGAGGCCAAGGCGGTCGAGGCGCGCCGCCAGCTGATGGGCGAAGCCTGATGGGCATGCGCGCCGACGAGATCGAATCGATGATTCGCGCGGCGCTGCCCGACGCGCAAGTGACCATCACCGACCTTGCCGGCGACGGCGATCACTTCGCCGCGCATGTCGTGTCGCACACGTTCAGGGGAATGACCCGGGTTGCCCAGCACAAGGCGGTCTATGCGGCGCTCGACGGACGGATGGGAGGCGTGCTTCACGCCTTGCAACTGACCACCGCCGTCCCCAACTGAGCGGCGAAAGGAACTGCAATGTCGGATGACACCAACGCGCGTATCGACAAGATCGTCAAGGACAACGACGTCGTCCTGTTCATGAAGGGCACCCCGCTGTTCCCGCAGTGCGGCTTTTCCAGTCGTGCGGTAGCGATCCTCGATCACCTGGGCGTCGCCTATGAGAGCGTGGACGTGCTGCAGGACATGGAAGTGCGCCAGGGCATCAAGTCCTATTCGGACTGGCCGACGATCCCGCAGCTCTACGTCAAGGGCGAATTCGTCGGCGGATCAGACATCATGATGGAGATGTTCCAGGCCGGCGAGCTCGAGCAGCTGATGCAGGAGCAGGCGGTCAAGCCAGCCAACTGACCGGACATCGGCGGTTACGACACGAACGCCGTGGCTCGCATGGGCTGCGGCGTTTCGCGTTTTCGGCGCTGATCCCAGGGGAAGGTCCCGGGAGGAGGCGGAGCCGTGGAGACCGGGGGGACGGGGGACCGGCTCCGCCTCTTGAAGATCACTCTTCGGGACGAAGGGAGCTATGCAGACACCGTGCCAGTTTCCGGAAATGGCGAATTTCCGGGATTATGATCACTGGCGCGGACGGCAAGGCCAAGCCGCTTGTAAAGCGCGCCGACACCCATTCCGGACAGAACTTGCCGCACGCACTTGGCAAACGGTCGTGCGGGCGGCATCACCTTCAGTCATGAGCGATATTCTAGACGATCTGGGCGCCCACGATGATGCGCCGCCAGCCATTCCCGCCGCGACCGTGGTGATCTACCGGCACGACCCGCAAGGCGGAGCGGCGCAGGTACTGATGGTCGAGCGCTCGGCATCGATGAGCTTCGCGGGCGGCGCGGCGGTGTTTCCGGGCGGAAGGATCGATCCTGCCGACCATGAACTGGCCGAGCGGCTGGCCGGCGGACTGGAGCCGATGGACGCGGCCGCGCGCATTGCCGGGATGCGCGAGACGCTGGAGGAAACCGGCCTCGCCATCGGCCTGTCGCATCCGGTTTCAGCCGAAGATGCGCGCGCCGCCCGCTCCCGGCTGCTCGAACTGGGAGCGCTCGCCCCGGTGCTCGAGGAAATGGAATGGAACCTCGACCTGTCGCTGCTCGTGCCCTTCGCGCGCTGGCTGCCCAGGCACCGCCACATCAAGGTGTTCGACACACGCTTCTACCTCGCTGATCTCGGCACGGGTGCGGTCGACATAACGGTCGATGCCACGGAGAACACCCACCTGTTCTGGGCGAGCCCGCGCGAGGCGCTGCGCCTGGCGGACGAAGGACGGATCAGCGTGATCTTCCCGACGCGCCGCAATCTCGAACGGCTCGCCCAGTTCGACGACTTCGCGGCCTGCCGCGCACATGCCGAGGCCATTCCCGTCGTGACAATCACGCCGAGGATCGAGGAACGCGACGGCGTGAGGTGGCTGACAATTCCTGCGGACGCGGGCTATCCCTACGATGGCGAACCCGTGGAATCGGTTGCGCGCGGCTAGGTCGGTTTCCCCGAGCAGGCCGCCGCTGGATCCCGCTAGAGGGTGAGGCCGCGAGGAGTAACGAAATATTGACCCGGAGCACGCATACGTCCGTGTCATGCCCAGCATCTCTTCCCGGATCAAACCGATCCACTATGTGAACGCAGGACGCCTGCTTGCGCTTGGTGCGGCCTTTGTCCTCGGCCTAGGCTATGTCGCGGATGCCTGGACGCCAATCGGCGCGGGCGCGCTGACCTGGGTGCTTGCCGTTTCGCTGCTGCTTGGTGCGCCGGGACAGCGCGGTTCGGAACTGATCGGCGCCACGGCGATCTGGTTGTCCTTCGCCGAATTTCTCGGGATGCTGAAGTTCGGGCAGTTCAATACCGAACGCTGGCTGTTCTCGGAACTTGCCCTGCTGGCGACGATGATCCCGATCTGGGTGAACTGGAATCGCAGGCTTGCGTGGAGCAATCCGCACGAGACTTTCGCGCAACTCGATCGCCGGGCCGCCGGCTGGAACCCGTCGCTCCTGCCCACCCGCGACGACAAGCTGGCCAGGCTGCGCGGCGAGGACCCGGCGGAAGCAACCGACGGTTCCGATCTCGCCGGTAAGACGGCCTGATCTCCCAAATTCCGAATCAAGCGGTGCGCCCTGCACGATTGCCGGGCCTGGCCGGCCCTTCGTCTTCGCTGCGTTCCGGCCCGAACGGTCGCGTTCCTGATGCACCACACCAAACGGGGCGGCTGCCTTGCGGCAACCGCCCCGTTTGGCGCGCCCTGCAGGATTCGAACCTGCGACCACCAGCTTAGAAGGCAGGTGCTCTATCCAGCTGAGCTAAGGGCGCGCGCCGCGCCCCCTTAAGCACGCTTTCCGCTTCGCGCAAACCGCGTTAGCACTCGGGTGATGCACGATCCCATGACCAGACTCGACGATGCCGCCGCCGGGCCGCGGCATTTCCGTTATTTCGACTTCGTGATGGCGGCCTTCGTCACCATCCTCCTGCTGTCGAACATCATCGGGGCCTCCAAGCCTTCGTACATCGTCCTGCCGGGCGGTATGCAGTGGTCGTTCGGGGCGGGGGTGCTGTTCTTCCCGGTCAGCTATATCATCGGCGACGTGCTGACCGAGGTCTATGGCTATGCCCGTGCGCGGCGGGTGATCTGGGCGGGCTTCGCCGCGCTGATCTTCATGGCGTTCATGTCGGCGGTGGTGGTGGCGTTGCCGCCTGCCAAAGGCTGGCCCTACCAGCCCGCCTACGAGGCGGTGTTCGGCAATTCGTGGCGCATCGTGCTCGCCTCGATGACCGCGTTCTGGGCAGGCGAGTTCGCCAACTCGTTCGTGCTCGCCAAGATGAAGATCTGGACGCAGGGCAGGATGTTGTGGACCCGCACGATCGGCTCGACCATCGTGGGACAGGGGCTCGACAGCCTGATCTTCTATCCGCTGGCGTTCTATGGTCTCGCCGGCTGGCCGCCCGACCAGCTGGTGGAGGTCGTGATCTCGCAGTGGTTCATCAAGACGAGCTGGGAAGCGCTGCTGACGCCGGTGACCTATGCGGTCGTGGGTTTCCTCAAACGGCGCGAAGGGGTCGAGGTGTTCGACACCGATACCGATTTCTCGCCATTTGCGAGGTCGCGCGGGAGAGGTTAGGCGGACAGGGGATAGCTTCGGGTCGGGCCGCTCCGGCGCTTCGGCGCGGAGCGGCCTCCCGTCCGCTCAGTCGGCCAGGAGGCCGATGGCGAGGTAGATCAGGATCAGCGAGCCGAAGCCCACCAGGGTGCCGACGATCCATGCAATGCGCACGAGCGTGACGTCGACGTCGAAGTAGTCGGCGATTCCGGCCGAAACGCCCATCAGCCTGCCTTCGGCCTTGTTGAGACGGAAGCGGCGGCGGGCGGACGTCGCGGCGCGGACACCGTCGTCGAAGCGCAGGCCGCTCACGCGAACGCGCTCGCGGTGTGAACAGGCACCGGGGCCGACGGGGTGGAAACGGTCACCGAGAACATCGCGAAGCTCAGCGCGAAGGCCGAAGCGGCGGCGACGAAGTGGTTCGAGAATGTGCGGAGGGCAGTCATTTCAAGGGTCCTTTCGGGTTGTCTGTTGTGGCGAGCCGTGGCCGGCTACCGATGTCAGGAACATTGCAGGAGGTGTGCCAAACGCGAAAAATGTCGGAAATCAGCCATTCCGGAAATTTGCGATGAAGTTGAACCCGAGATGAATGCCAAGGATTGGGAAAATTCACCGCTTATTGGATGGCGAAAACCCACTCACTTGCGGTATTCCGCGCGACCGCAAATTCGCCCGGCCAATTCGCTTGCTTTTCCTGCCCGGCAGGCCTATCTGCCCGCCATCCCGACATTGTGAAAGCAAGGTCAGGCTGGCGCCACAAGGGGCCGGCGCAAACCGCTTTTGCTGAATATCGGGTCCCGATGGAGAGTGCATGGCGGACATCGCGCGGATTACCGAGATCGTCGAGCCCGAGGCCAAGGCCCTCGGCTTCGATCTCGTGCGCGTGCGCTATTTCAAGGGCGGCGAAATCGGTGACGAGGAGCACACGCTCCAGATCATGGCCGAACGCCCCGAGACCGGGCAACTGGTGATCGAGGACTGCGCCGCGCTGTCGCACCGCATTTCCGACCGCATCGACGCGCTGGAGGAAGCGGGCGAAGTGCTGATCGAGGAAGCCTACCGGCTCGAAGTCAGCTCGCCGGGCATCGATCGGCCGCTGACGCGCCGCAAGGACTTCGCCGCCTGGACCGGGCACGAAGCGCGCATCGAGCTTTCCGAGCTGCTGGGCGAGCGCAAGCGCTTCCGCGGCGATCTGAAGGGCTTCGACGAAGCCGCCGACACCATTTCGATCGAGGACGACGGGGAAACCTACCAGGTGCCCTTCGCCCTCGTCGCCAACGCCAAGCTTGTCCTCACCGACAGGCTCATCGCAGCCAGCCGCCCGCTCGACACCAGCGGCGCGGACGAGATTCTGGAAGAACAGGAAGACTGACCCATGGCCAGTGCGATTTCCGCCAACCGTGCCGAACTGCTCGCGATCGCGAACTCGGTCGCCACCGAGAAGATGATTGACAAGGCCATCGTCATCGAGGCGATGGAAGAAGCGATCCAGAAGTCGGCGCGCAACCGCTATGGCGCCGAGAACGACATCCGCGCCAAGCTCGATCCGCGCACCGGCGACCTGCGCCTGTGGCGCGTGGTCGAGGTGGTCGAGGAGGTCGAGGACTACTTCAAGCAGGTCGACCTCAAAGCCGCGCAGAAGCTCGACAAGAACGCCAAGCTGGGTGACTTCATCGTCGACCCGTTGCCGCCGGTCGACCTTGGCCGCATCGATGCGCAGTCGGCCAAGCAGGTGATCTTCCAGAAGGTCCGCGACGCAGAGCGCGAGCGCCAGTACGAGGAATTCAAGGACCGCGCCGGCGAGATCGTCACCGGCGTGATCAAGTCGGTCGAGTTCGGCCACGTGATCGTCAACCTCGGCCGCGCCGAGGGCGTGATCCGCCGCGACGCGCAGATCCCGCGCGAGGTGCCCCGTGTTGGCGAGCGCGTGCGTGCGCTGATCCTCAAGGTCGAGCGCCAGAACCGCGGCCCGCAGATTTTCCTCAGCCGCGCGCACCCCGAGTTCATGAAAAAGCTCTTTGCGCAGGAAGTGCCCGAGATCTACGACGGCATCATCGAGATCAAGGCCGCCGCCCGCGACCCGGGCAGCCGCGCCAAGATCGGCGTGATCAGCCGCGATTCGTCGATCGACCCGGTCGGCGCCTGCGTCGGCATGAAGGGCAGCCGCGTCCAGGCCGTCGTGCAGGAGATGCAGGGCGAGAAGATCGACATCATCCCCTGGAGCGAGGACACCGCGACGTTCGTGGTCAACGCGCTCCAGCCCGCGACCGTCAGCCGTGTCGTGATCGACGAGGAAGAGGGCCGCATCGAGGTGGTGGTGCCCGACGACCAGCTTTCGCTGGCGATCGGCCGCCGCGGCCAGAACGTGCGCCTCGCCAGCCAGCTGACCGGCTCGCAGATCGACATCATGACCGACGCCGAGGCTTCGGAGAAGCGCCAGAAGGAATTCGCCGAGCGCTCCAAGATGTTCGAGGAAGAACTCGACGTCGACGAGACGCTGTCGCAGCTGCTCGTGGCCGAAGGCTTCAGCGAGCTCGAGGAAGTTGGCTACTATCCGATCGAGGAACTTGCCACGATCGAGGGCTTCGACGAGGAGCTCGCCGAGGAACTGCAGAGCCGCGCGCTCGAGGCGCTCGAGCGCCGCGAGGAAGTCCAGCGTGCGCAGCGCCGCGAACTGGGCGTCGAGGATGCACTGGCCGAGTTGCCGCACCTCACGGAGGCGATGCTGGTCACGCTGGGCAAGGCGGGCATCAAGACGCTCGACGACCTTGCCGACCTCGCCACCGACGAGCTGATCATGAAGAAGCGCGCCGAACAGCGCCGCCGCGACAACTCCCCGCCGCAACGCCGCGAGCGCAGCGAACGGCTCGAGGACAAGGGCGGCGTGCTGGGCGAGTACGGCTTGTCGGAAGAGCAGGGCAACGAGATCATCATGGCCGCGCGCGCCCACTGGTTCGACGACGAGCCCGCAACCGGGGAGGCCGCCGATGCGGAATCCTCGCAATGAGCCGCTAGGTTCCGGGCATTCCGGTGGACGGCCGGCGCCCCGCGGGGCGCCGGAGCGGCCCTCGCGGGTC
>JAJXVK010000073.1 GCA_021782155.1 Pseudomonadota bacterium | reverse complement strand
ACCGCGTCGCTTTCGGCCAGCGCGTGGCGCAGATCGCGGGCAAGGACAGCGGCAGCGGGCTCGGGGACTTCCGCGCGACCTCGCTCGACGATTACCTCGCCGACAAGACGCTGCCCACCGCCGGCAAGGCCATCGCGGTGGTCACCGTTGCCGGAGAGATCGTCGATGGCGAAGCCGGGCCGGGCAAGGCGGGCGGTGACCGCATTGCCGGCCTGATCGACGACGCCAACGCCAATGGCGACTACGCCGCGCTGGTGGTGCGGGTCGATTCGCCCGGCGGCTCGGTCATGGCCTCGGAGAAGATCCGCGCCGCGATCGCGCGGATGCGCAACAAGGGGCTGCCGGTGGTGGTCTCGATGGGTAACCTCGCGGCGAGCGGCGGCTATTGGGTAACCACCCCGGGGCAGATGGTCTTCGCCGAGCCCTCGACGATCACCGGCTCGATCGGCGTGTTCGGCGTGGTGCCCACCTTCGAGCACGCGCTGCCGCAGGTCGGTATCCATGCCGATCCGTTCCGCCTCACCCCGCTCGGCGGCCAGCCCGACCTGTTCGGCGGGCTGACCCCGCAGGCCTCGGCGCTGATCCAGGGGCAGATCGAACAGATCTACGCGCGCTTCCTCGGGCTGGTCGCCCGTGCGCGCCACAAGTCGCCGGCGGAGGTCGACAAGATCGCGCAGGGGCGCGTGTGGGACGGCGGCACCGCGCGCCAGCTGGGGCTCGTCGACCGCTTCGGCGGGCTCGGCGACGCGCTGGCCTATGCCGCACAGGCGGCGGGGATCAAGGATGGCAAATGGCACCCGGTGTACCTCGGCAGCGGCGAGGATACCGTGCAGTCGCTGCTCGAACGCATGACCAGCAGCTCGAGCGGAGACGGCCAGCCGGCGGGCGACATGGTGGCGCTCGCGGCGCAGCGCCAGGCGGGCATCGCCGCGCAGCTTGGCCGCGACCTGTCGTTCCTGCTCTCGGGCACCGGCGCGCAGGCCTATTGCCTCGAATGCGCGGGGATCGGTCCCGCGCCGCGCGCGTCGGTCGATGCCGCGAATCGCGACAAGGGATGGCTCGCGTTGCTGGCGACGAAGCTGGCGCTTTAGCTCCCCGCCGGCGGCCGGCACGCCGGTATCGCCAAGCCGCTTGCCCTTTTCGAGGCGCTGCGATAGGGGCACCGCCTGCTTTTCGCCGGATCGCGGGCGTGGCGGAACTGGTAGACGCGCTGGATTTAGGTTCCAGTATCGCAAGATGTGGGGGTTCGAGTCCCTTCGCCCGCACCAGCCGTCGGCCCCGGCCCAGCCCCCAGACTGACGCATAAAGTCTTATCGCACGAGAAAGTTGGAAGTGATGCAGATCGTCGAGACCACCAACGAGGGCCTGAAGCGCGCCTACACCGTCACCATCGCGGCCAAGGACATCGCCGCGCGGATCGAGGGCGAAGTGAAGAAGATCGCGCCGCAGGTGCGCATGCCCGGCTTCCGTCCGGGCAAGGTGCCCGCGAACCTCGTCAAGAAGATGCACGGCCCCGCGCTCCACCAGGACGCGCTCAACGCCACGATCCGCGAGGCGATGGACAAGCTCGTCGCCGACAACGCGCTGCGCCCCGCCATGCAGCCCGAGGTCGCGCTGGGCGAGGGCTACGAGGAAGGCAAGGACGCCGAACTGTCGGTCGCGCTCGAAGTGCTGCCCGAAGTCGAGGCGCCCTCGCTCGACGGCCTCAAGCTCGAGAAGCTGGTCGTGCCGGTCAGCGACGACGAGGTGATGGAAGCGGTCGGCCGCATCGCCGCCGGGCAGAAGAAGTTCACCGACGCCAGGAAGGGCGCGAAGGCCAAGGACGGCGACCAGCTGATCATCGATTTCGTCGGCCGCCTCGGCGAGGAAAAGTTCGAAGGCGGTTCGGCCGAGGACCAGCCGCTCGAGATCGGGTCTGGCCGCTTCATCCCCGGCTTCGAGGAACAGCTCGTCGGCGTGAAGGAAGGTGAGGAAAAGACCATCACCGTGACCTTCCCCGAAGACTATCCGGCCGCCAACCTCGCGGGCAAGGAAGCCCTGTTCGACATCACCGTGAAGGCGGTTAAGAACCCCGGCGAGATGGTCATCGACGACGACTTCGCCAAGTCGCTCGGCCTCGAAGGGCTCGACCAGCTCAAGGACCTGATGCGCGGCCAGCTCGAGCAGGAGACCGCCGGTCTCACCCGCACGCAGATGAAGCGCGCGCTGCTCGACCAGCTCGCTTCGGGCCACGTTTTCGCCGTGCCGCCCTCGATGGTCGAGGCCGAGTTCGGCCAGATCTGGCAGCAGCTCCAGCAGGAAGCGCAGCAGGAAGAGGACACCGAGGCCGCGCTCGCCGAGATGGAAGCCGAGAAGGACGACTACCGCCGCATCGCAGAGCGCCGCGTGCGCCTCGGCCTGCTGCTGTCAGAAATCGGCCAGGCCAACAACGTGCAGGTTTCCGCGCAGGAAATGGAAATGCTGATCCGCCAGGCGGCGCAGCAGTACCGCGAGGAAGACCGCCAGCGCTTCGTCGAATACGTCCAGTCCGAGCCGCTCGCCGCCGCGCAGCTGCGCGCGCCGCTCTACGAGGACAAGGTCGTCGACTTCCTGTTCGACAAGGCCGAGGTCACGACGCGCGAAGTGACCCGCGACGAGCTTCAGGCCGCGATCGAGGCCGACGAGCCGGCAGAGGGCGAGGCCAAGCCCACCGCCAAGAAGCCGGCCGCGAAGAAGGCCCCGGCCAAGAAGGCCGCCGCCAAGGACGAAGCGCCCGCCGCCGAAGCCGAAGCCAAGCCCGCCGTGAAGAAGGCTCCCGCCAAGAAGGCGGCGCCCAAGGCTGCCGAGGGCGAAGCGGACGCCAGGCCCGCGGCCAAGAAGCCCGCCGCCAAGAAGGCCCCGGCCAAGAAGCCCGCCGAGTAACGGCAAACCGATTCGTCCCCGCCGCGCGCGGCAGGGGCCGGAGCGAGGGGCGCGCACCGATGGCGGTGCGCGCCCCTACTCGTTTCGCCGCATGGGATTCCCGCTTCATCCACCGCCATCGACGAGTCGTGCGGCGGACGGGACGACCGGCCGGGTGCAAAGGTTTTGTTCACCATCGAGTCCCGCTAGCAGGCTGGCCATCGGGTCAACCTTCCTCGGGACGAGAGGGACAACAAGAATGTGGTCGCAATCGCGGAGCGGCAGCCGCCGCCCGCTGCTCGGCAAGCCGGGCAACCTCATCGCGCTGCTTTCCGCAATTGCCGCCTTGCTCGCGCCGCTCGCCGCCGAAGCGCACGTGCTGCAGTGCGTCCCCTACGCCCGCCGCGTTTCCGGTATCGACATCCGCGGCAACGCGCGCACCTGGTGGAGCCAGGCCGAGGGCGTCTACGCCCGCGGCGACGCCCCCCGGGTCGGCGCGGTGCTGGCCTTCAAGGCGAGCGGCGCGATGCCCTATGGTCACGTCGCCACGGTCGCCAGGGTGATCGACGACCGCCACGTCCTGCTCGACCACGCGAACTGGTCGCGCCCCGGCATGATCGAGCACGGCGCGATGGCGGTGGACGTGTCCGACGCCGGCGACTGGAGCGAGGTTCGCGTGTGGTACGCGCCGAGCGGCAGCCTCGGCCTGCGCGCCAACCCGGCCTACGGCTTCATCTACGATGCACCCGCTGGCGAAGCGCCCGGTCAGATCGCCGACGGAACGCAGCTGGCCGCGAACGACGCCGCGCCGCTTGTCGCCCAAACCGATTCGGATGCCCGTATGGTGCTTGCCTTGGCCAGACGCTGAACTGGCCGCTCCGCTGTTTCAGGGACCATTCATCGGGTCTGCGTTCTAATCTCCGATCGGGGACAAGAACGCGGAGACTCGACATGAAACCTCCCATCACGCTTGTCGCGATCATTGCTGCCAGCCTGCCGCTCGCGGGCTGCGCCAGCACCGGCTACGGCATGGGCATGGGTTACGGCCCGGGCGGCTACTACCCGTCCGGCTACGGCTATGGCGCCTATCCCTACGACGGCTGGTACGACGGCTATTACGGCTCGATCTACGATGGCTACTGGGGCAGCGACGGCAGCTTCTACTACCGTTCAACCCGGCAGGACCGCGACTACCGTCGCGCTGACGCACAGCATTTCCGCCGCGACCATCAGGGCAACGGAAACGGGCAAGGGTGGCACGAGATGCGCGGCACGCTCCACTACGACCACGGCGCGCAGATGCCGAACTTCCCTCACGACCGCGACCATGACCGGCAGGGCCGCCATGGCCGCCGGCCGGGCGGGAACTGACGTCCTCCTCGGGGCTCCGAGCGGCTGAAGGTCGGCGCGACGGGCAGCGCGGCCCGCATCGCCGCGGGCGCGGGCGGACGTCGGATATCGCATCGGTGTTTTCTCTTGGCCGGCAGCACGGTTCCCCGATGCGGTCCTGCTGGCGAGCGGCGGTGCGAATTCGGGTTAACGCCCTTGAACATCGCGCGGGCAGGCGCGACATAGGCGCAACCATAACTTGAGGACATTCATGCTCGACCTGTTCGGCGCCACTTCCGCCCAAGGCAAGTTCACCACCGATCCCGTCACCGGCGCGCTCGTGCCCGTGGTGGTCGAGAACACCAGCCGGGGCGAGCGCAGCTTCGACATCTTTTCGCGCCTGCTGCGCGAACGGATCATCTTCGTGACCGGCGAGGTCGAGGACCACATGGCTTCGCTGATCGTCGCGCAGCTGCTTTTCCTCGAAAGCGAGAATCCGTCGAAGGACATCTCGATGTACATCAACTCGCCGGGCGGCGTGGTGACGGCGGGTCTCGCGATCCACGACACCATGCAGTACATCCGCCCGCGCGTTTCCACGGTGTGCATCGGCCAGGCCTGCTCGATGGGCAGCTTCCTGCTCGCCTCGGGCGAGCCGGGCATGCGCATCGCGCTGCCGCAGGCGCGAATCATGATCCACCAGCCTTCGGGCGGCGCGCGCGGCATGGCCTCCGACATCGAGATCCAGGCGCGCGAGATCCTGCGCCTGCGCCAGCGCATGAACGGGCTCTACGCCAAGTACACCGGCAAGTCGGTCGAGGAGATCGCGAAGGCGATCGATCGCGACACCTGGCTCGAGGCCGAAGAGGCGAAGGACTTCGGTCTGGTCGACAAGGTCTTCGAGTCGCGGCCCAGCACCGACCACACCGGCGAGACCGAAGGTTCGGGCGGCGCGCCCGACGCCTGACGATTTTCGGCCCTTGCGCGGCGGCTTAAGCCTGGCGAAAGCCGCCGCGAAGTAGGGCTTTGTTCGCCATCATCGAGTCCGGTTGATTAATGCCCTTGCAGTATTAGGATGATCGGGCCCGCCTTCCGTGGGAAGGCGCCTGGGATTGAAGAATGACGAAGCTTACCGGATCGGATACCAAGAGCACGCTCTACTGCAGCTTCTGCGGCAAGTCTCAGCACGAGGTGAGGAAGCTCATCGCGGGCCCGACGGTGTTCATCTGCGACGAGTGTGTCGAGCTGTGCAACGACATCATCCGCGAGGAAACCAAGGCGGGCATCGCAGGCAAGAAGGACGGCGGGGTGCCGACCCCGCGCGACATCTTCGAGACGCTGAACGACTACGTGATCGGGCAGGACCGCGCCAAGCGCGTGCTGTCGGTGGCGGTGCACAACCACTACAAGCGCCTGAAGCACAGCGGCAAGGGCGGCGATGTCGAGCTGTCGAAGTCGAACATCCTGCTCGTCGGCCCCACCGGCTCGGGCAAGACGCTGCTCGCGCAGACGCTCGCCAAGACCTTCGACGTGCCCTTCACCATGGCCGACGCCACCACGCTGACCGAAGCGGGCTACGTGGGCGAGGACGTCGAGAACATCATCCTCAAGCTGCTCCAGTCGAGCGACTACAACGTCGACAAGGCGCAGCACGGCATCGTCTACATCGACGAGATCGACAAGATCAGCCGCAAGGCGGAAAATCCCTCGATCACCCGCGACGTTTCGGGTGAGGGCGTGCAGCAGGCGCTGCTCAAGCTGATGGAGGGCACCACCGCCTCGGTTCCGCCGCAGGGCGGGCGCAAGCACCCGCAGCAGGAATTCCTGCAGGTGGACACGACCAACATCCTGTTCATCTGCGGCGGCGCCTTCGCTGGGCTGGAAAAGATCATCGCCGACCGCCTGCAGAAGCGCTCGATCGGCTTTGGCGCGCATGTCGCCGACCCCGACAAGCGCCGCGTGGGCGAACTGCTCCAGAAGGCGGAGCCCGAAGACCTGCTCAAGTTCGGCCTCATCCCCGAATTCGTCGGCCGCCTGCCGGTGATCGCAACCTTGAACGACCTTGACGTCGAAGCGCTGGTCAAGATCCTCAAGGAGCCCAAGAACGCGCTGGTCAAGCAATACGCCAAGCTGTTCGAGCTCGAGGACGTGGCGCTGGCCTTCACCGACGACGCGCTCGAAGCGATCGCCAGGAAGGCCATCGAACGCAAGACCGGCGCGCGCGGGCTGCGCTCGATCGTGGAAGGGCTGTTGCTCGACACGATGTTCGACCTGCCCACGCTCGAAGGCGTGACCGAAGTGGTGATCGACGCCGAAGTCGTCGAAGGCCGCAAGGAACCGGTGCAGGTGCTCAAGGGCAAGGAACAGGCGGCCTGACGGGCCTGTCGCGCATTCACTGAACAACGAGGCGCCGGTTCGTCATCCCACGAGCCGGCGCCTTGCTTTCGGGCTCAGTTTCCGGAGCCGGGGGGAGGTCCGCCGTGGCCGCCCCGGCGCTCGCCGGGCTGGAACTCCACCCCGTCGCGCTTGAGCGTCATCGCCTTGGGCGTTTCCTTCTGCAGCCGCCACACGCCGTCCTGCTGGACCCAGTGATCGAGGCTGGTCGAGATCATCTCGAACTGGTGCGTCTGCCCGTCGCGGCCCTCGCGCGTCATTGTCGTGTCGGTGGTCTGTTCAACGTCGGCGGCGGCCCCGTCGATTGTGGCCGAGGCGATGGAAGTGGTGGTCTTGCGGTCGGAAGGATCGCCCATCATCGCCATGCGCGCCGCCATCGAGACCATGTCGTCGGCGGTGCGGGTCTGGCCGCGGCGGTCGGTGAAGGTGAAATCGGGGGTGAGGATCGCCAGGATCGGGTCCGCCTCGCCGCTCGCCATCGCCTTGCGCAAGTCGGCATAGCGCTGGGCGAAGATCGCCTTCGCATCGGGTGCGGGGACAGACGGAGCTTCGGGCTGGGCCAGGGCGGCACCGGGCAGCGTGGCGCCGAGCGCGGCAAGCGGCAGGATCAGGGCAGGCAACCGTTTCATCGTCTCTCTCCTGTGCCGGCCATCTACCGCCAGCTTGGCAGGCCAGGAAAGCGGAACTTTGTCGCGACTTGTCTCGGGCGCGGCTAGGCCTTGCTCCGTGCGATCAGCGCCCTCATCCGCGTGACGCGTTCGGGCGGGAGAACTTCGGCGAAGTCGTAGGTCGTCTCGAAGGCGGGGATCCCCTCGGGCAGCGCCACCCACGGCATCCGTTCGGAGAGGAAGATCGCCGCGTCGGGCCTGAACGCCCCGCTGTCGTCGAGCGTGCCCACGCGCAGCCCGGCGCCGATCCGCCCGAGGCGGGGGTAATGGCTCCACAGCGCGACCCCGCAGGCCTTGCAGCGCACGATCACATGCGGCCCGCCGCTGCCGGAGCGAACCACGTTCTCGGACAGTTCGCCTTCGAGCAGCGTCACCCGCTCGCTCTCGAAGAACGCGTTGACCACGCTGGTCGATCCGGTCTGGTGCTGGCACTGGGTGCAGTGGCAGTTGTTGACGAAGATCGGATCGCCCTCGACCCGGTAGCGCACCGCGCCGCACCCGCACCCGCCTTCGCGCACCTGTCCGTCCAGCGCCGTTCCTCGCCTAGACCACGCTTTCGTCCATCAGCACGCATCCGCTGTCGAGCGCCTCGACCTGCAGCGTGACGTGGCCGATGCGGTGCTTGTCGAGCAGAACGCCTGATATCTCGTGCAGGAATGCGTCGCCGGGATGGCCGCCGGGCATCAGCAGGTGCGCGGTGAGCGCGGTCTCGGTCGTGCTCATCGGCCAGATGTGGAGGTCGTGGACCGCCTCCACCCCGGTCTGCGCGAGCAGCAGCGCGCGAACTTCGGCCTGGTCGATCCCGGCGGGCACGCCGGCGAGGCCGAGCTTCACCGAATCCTTCAAGAGGCCCCAGGTGCCCCAGGCGATCAGCCCCGCGATGACAAGGCTCGATGCCGGGTCGATCCAGCGCAGCCCGGTGAGCACGATGGCGAGCCCCGCCAGCACCACGCCCAGCGACACCACGGCGTCGGCGGCCATGTGCAGGAACGCGCCGCGGACGTTGATGTCGTGCCGGCTGCCGCGCATGAACAGCAGCGCGGTGGCGACGTTGACCACGATCCCCGCCGCCGCGACCGCCATCATCGTGCCGCCCGCGACGCTTTCGGGCACGAACAGGCGGCGCACCGATTCGGCGGCGATCGCGCCCACCGCGGCGAGCAGCAGCGCCGCGTTGGCCAGCGCGGCGAGGATCGAACTCGACTTGAAGCCATAGGTGAAGCGCGCGCTGGGCGGGCGGCGGCTGAGCACGTCGGCACCCCAGGCGATGGCGAGGCCCAGAACGTCGGACAGGTTGTGCCCGGCGTCCGCCAGCAGCGCCATCGAGCCCGAGAAGATACCGAAGCCCGACTCGATCAGGACGAAGGCGAGGTTGAGCGCGATGCCGATGGCGAAGGCGCGCCCGTTGCCGCGGGCGGAACCGTGCCCGTGGCCATGACCATGGGAATGCCCGTGCCCATGCGAGTGCCCATGCGAGTGCCCATGCGAATGGCCGTGATGATCGTGTCCTGCGCTCATGGCCCGTAGGTAACGTGCCCGCGTCCCCGGCGCCAGCGTTCGCGCCGATGCCGCCTCGCGAAAAAAGCGCCGGGCGTTGCACTGCAGCAACAGTGCACGCCTTGTTGCTTGGCAGGGGCGATCTACGGCAATTCCATTTCGGAATTTCCGTCCATCGCTTCGACTTCATTGCTTGCCCTGCCTATTGCCTGTCACAAGTGAGTTACAACGTCTCCCCGCCGTCACAATTCACGGGTTTGGGGACTTTGCACGCGAGGTTTAGGGCTTGCGCGCTCATTGCCGGGGGGCATCCTCTCTCCATTCCGGACCGGTGCGTCCGGGCATCCCCGACGATGATCAAGCGTGATGCAACCAAGGCCTCGTGCCGCGTTGTTCGCCGGAATTGTCCGGCATTCTTGTTGGGGTCTAGAAATGAACCGCAATCTCCGCATCGCTTCGAGCACCATCGCGCTGGCGATGGTCGCCGTATCCGCACCGGCCTTCGCGCAGTCGACCGGCACGGTCGACTTCGAGAACCCGACGATCGTCGTCACCGGCACCCGCGCCAGTGCGGTCGCCGGCGTCGAGGTTCCCGATTCGCCCAAGCCCAAGCTCGCCATCGAGCAGAGCCTGATCGCTCACCAGACCGCCGGGCAGACGATCAACGACACGCTGAACCTCGTTCCGGGCGTCAGCTTCACCAACAACGACCCGTTCGGCTCGCTGGGCGGCAGCTTCACCATCCGCGGCTTCTCATCGGACCGCATCTCGCAGACGGTCGACGGCATTCCGCTGAACGATTCGGGCAACTACGCGCTCTATACCAACCAGATGCTCGACCCGGAGATCATCGATTCGGCGACGGTCAGCCTGGGTTCGACCGACGTTGACAGCCCGACCGCCTCGGCCGCCGGCGGCACGGTCAACATCCGTTCGATGACCCCGTCCGATGACCTCGGCGCGATGCTCAGCGCCAGCTACGGCAACATCATCGCGCGCGGCAACGACGTGAGCCGCCCCTACTACCGCGTGTTCGGCATGATCCAGACCGGCGTGTTCACCCCGTGGGGCACCAAGGCGTGGTTCTCGGCCTCGAAGGCGACCAACGCCTCGACCTTCTCGAACTGGGGCGGTGTCGACAAGCAGCAGTACAACGGCAAGGTCTACCAGCCGCTCGGCAGCAACGGCGATTTCATCTCGGTCGCGTTCCACTACAACCAGAACCGCAACAACTTCAACGGGTCGCCGGCGAAGTACTCGGCCACCAGCGGCTGGGGCATCACCAAGCCGAGCGACCGCTTCTACAACCTATACGACGGCACGCCCTGCCAGACCGCGCCGGCGATCGCGGGCCATGCCGACACGCCCAACAGCTGCGGCACGCCGTTCGAGCGCCGCTACAACCCGTCGAACACCGGAAACATCCGCATCGAATCGCGCTTCACCTTGACCGACAAGCTGGTCCTGACGGTCGAGCCGAGCTTCCAGTACGTGAAGGCCAACGGTGGCGGCGTAAGCAAGGCCTATGAAGGGGTCGATCCGGTCACCCACCTGACGGGGCAGATCAACGGCAAGTACTATGTCGGCATGGATCTCAACGGCGACGGCGACACGCTCGACACGGTCAACGTGCTCGCCCCGAGCAACACCGAGACGCACCGCTATGGCGTGATCGCCAACCTGATCTACGACCTCAACGACACCAACCGCGTCCGCCTGTCTTACACCTACGATAGGGCCAGGCATTACCAGACCGGACAGATCGGCTATCTCTACAAGAACGGCGAGCCCTACGACGTCTTCCCGATCAACGACCCGATCAAGACCGCGAACGGGTTCGTGCTCAACAAGCGCAACCGGCTTTCCTATGCGACGCTCAACCAGGTCTCGGCCGAGTATCGCGGAGAGTTCGCCGACAGCAAGCTGATCGTCAACCTGGGCGGCCGCCTGCCGTTCTTCTCTCGCGACCTTAACCAGCACTGCTACTCTGCCTATCCGGGCGATGGGTACGGGTACTGTGTCGATCCGGCGAACCAGGCGACGCTGCTTGCCGCCTATCCGTTCCTGGTCGCGCCGACCGCGCGGAACATCAACTACAACAAGTTCCTGCCGAGCGCGGGCTTCACCTACAAGTTCACGCCCAACGTGAGCATGTTCGCCAGCTATGCCAAGAACCTCTCGGTTCCGGGCACGGACGATCTTTACGGCGCGATGTACTTCCCGCTCTCCAACCCGGCATCGAAGCCGCAGCCGGAAACCTCGGACTCGTTCGACCTCGGCCTGCGCTACCAGAGCGGCACGATCTCGGCGCAGCTTTCGGGCTGGTACAACAAGTACGACAACCGCCTGAAGTCGGCTTACGACCTGAACTGCGATTGCACGATCACGCGCAACCTCGGCACGGTCGACAAGTACGGCATGGACGGCAGCATCGCCTGGCGTCCGGTCAAGCAGGTGTCGTTCTACGTCTTCGGTTCGTGGCTCCACTCGGAGATCAAGCAGGACGTCCAGACCGGCGCGGCGAGCTTCGCCGCCACGGCGGGCAAGGCCGAATCAGGGGCGCCCGACTACACCATCGGGGGCCGCGTCCAGGGCACCATCGGCGCCTTCGAGCTTGGCGCGCAGGTCAAGCGCACCGGAAAGCGCTGGCTGAACGACATCAACACGATCGCGCTGCCGGCCTACACCGTGGCGGACATCGATGTGCGCTACAGCCTGGCGCCCTACGGCCTCAAGAAGTCCTACTTCCAGGTCAACGTCACCAACCTGTTCGACGAGGTCTACATCGGTTCGGCTCCGACCGACCTGATCGCGGCTTCGCAGTACGTGAACATCGGCCCGCCGCGCGCGATCGTGGCTTCGATGGTCATCGGCTTCTGAGCCGCACCGGCCAGAACTCGCGAAAAGGGGCGGGGGAAGCACAGCGCTTCCCCCGCCTTTTTCTTGCGCCGCGCTTGCGTACCCTACCTGTAGATGCAGGCGTCGAGACCGTCGCGCCGGACCGCGCCGATGCGCGCGGCGATGGCGTTGCCGTGGCGCCGGGTGAAGCCGCCGGGGTCGATCGCGTCGCGCTTCTGCGGCAGCGGCAGCACCGCCGCGATGCGCGCCGCCTCGACCGGCGAAAGCTTCGCCGCGCCGCGGCCGAAATAGCGCTGCGCGCCCGCCTCGGCGCCATAGGTGCCGATCCCGGTCTCGGCGACGTTGAGGTAGACCTCCATGATCCGCCGCTTGCCCCAGATGTTCTCGATCAGCACGGTGAACCAGGCTTCCAGACCCTTGCGGAAATAGCCGCCGCCCTGCCACAGGAACACGTTCTTGGCGGTCTGCTGGCTGATCGTCGACCCGCCGCGGATGCGCCCGCCCCTCTGATTGCGCTTCCACGCCTGCTCGATCGCAGCCGCGTCGAAGCCATGGTGCTCGCAGAACTTGCCGTCCTCTCCCGCGATCGCCGCATCGACCATGTCGCGG
>JAJXVK010000072.1 GCA_021782155.1 Pseudomonadota bacterium | reverse complement strand
ACCGGCTCGGCCAAGGCCTCGACCAGTTCGGCCTTGCTGATCTCGATCTCGCGCGGGACGCCGCGGGCAAGGTCGCGGCCCCGGACCTTCATGGTCAGAGCCTCGCCGCCCTCGCACAGGCGCGCGCGGCCCATTTCGTGCTTGATCCGCTCGGCGGTCGCTTCGCCGACAAGCAGGTTGTGGTTGCGCCGGATCGCGGCCGCAATCGCCTCGTCCATGCGGTCACCGCCGACGCGCGCGGACATGCTCATGGTCAGGCCCTGGATCGAGATCACGCCGACTTCGGTCGTGCCGCCGCCGATGTCGACCACCATCGAGCCGACCGGTTCGGTGACGGGCAGCCCGGCGCCGATCGCCGCCGCCATCGGCTCGTCGACCAGCCATACCTGCCGGGCGCCGGCGTTGGTCACGGCATCGCGGATCGCGCGGCGTTCCACCGCGGTCGAGCCCGAGGGGACACAGATCACCATCTCGGGAGCGCGGCGGAAGCGCGAGCCGCCGCCCTGCGCCTTGGCGATGAAGTGCTTGATCATCTGCTCGGCCACTTCGATGTCGGCCACCACGCCATTGCGCAGCGGGCGCACCACGGTGAGGTTGTCGGGTGTCTTGCCCAGCATCAGCTTGGCATCGTCGCCCACCGCGCGGACCTTGCTCACGCCCTGCACGGTCTCGATCGCCACCACCGAGGGCTCGGCCAGCACTATCCCCCGATCGCGGACGTAGACCACGGTGTTGGCCGTTCCGAGGTCGATGGCCAGCGCGGCCGAGCCGAACTGGAAGCGGTCGTAGAATGTCATGTTTTTCGCGAACCCCTTGCACCCGGTCTTCCCGCCCAAGGCCCTGGGAAGCCTGAACCTGGTTAAGGGATACAAACCTGTCGCTCGGATGAACCCGGGGAGCGCCGGAGCATCGCGCAGGACGGACCGACTGCCCTCCGCGACGGGTCGAAGCGGATCAGTCCCCGTCGAGCACGATCCCCGCCTGCGGCTTGTGCTCGCGGATTTCTTCCGTCGTCAGCCCGCACAATTCGTGCGGGAACACCAGCCATCCGTCGGTCTGGTGGACGTAAAAATCGGGGGTGAGCGCGGTGCGGTTGCGCGCTGGCTTCCAGTAGACCGTGGCGATGCGCACTTCGCGCGGCATGTTGTGCCGGCAGCGTGCCATCAATTCGCGCAGGAACGCCTCGATCGAGCGGCCCGAATCGAATACGTCGTCGATCACCAGCAAGCGGTCTTCCGGATCGAGCGTGTCGATCAGGTGGCCGAGCGAATAGACCCTGACCTCGGCGTCCTGGCGGTCGATACCCGAATAGCTCGCAGTGCGGATGGCGATGTGGTCGGTCTCGATGCCGTGGTATTCAAGCAGTTCCTGCACCGCGATCCCCACCGGCGTGCCGCCGCGCCAGATGCCGACGATGTGGGTTGGTCGGAAGTCGGACTGGAGCACCAGCCGCGCCAGCCTGAAGCTGTCGGCCAGCAGCTGGTCGGCAGTTATCCACGTCTTGGCGATCGCCGCGCCGCGCTCGCCCATGCTCAGGTTGCCCCGGCCGCGGCGCGGACTTCGGCGAGGTGACGCGCCTTCTCCGCCTCGGACAGGAACGCGCCGGTGAACGAATTCTCGCACAATTGCACAATCTCCTCCGTCGAAAGGTCGAGCGCGTCGGCCACGGCGCGGAAGTTGTCGTTCACATAGCCGCCGAAATAGGCCGGATCGTCCGAATTGACGGTCACCTTTAGTCCGTGTTCGAGCATCGCGCGCACCGGGCTGTCGTCCATCCGGCCGATCACGCAGAGGCGCAGGTTCGACAGCGGGCAGACCGTCAGCGTCATCTGGTCTCGTGCGAGGTGGTGGACCAGCGCCGGGTCTTCCAGCGCGCGGTTGCCGTGGTCGATGCGTTCCACGTGCAATTCGTGAATCGCTTCATGGACGTATGCGGGCGGCCCCTCTTCGCCCGCGTGTGCGGTAAGGTGCAGGCCCAGCTCGCGCGCCCGCTCGAACACCCGCGCGAACTTCGACGGGGGATGACCGAGTTCGGAGGAATCGAGCCCCACCCCGTCGATCCGGTCGAGATAAGGCAAGGCGTCATCGAGCGTCGCTTCGGCCTCCTCCTCGCTAAGGTGCCTGAGGAAGCACATGATAAGCCGGTGTGTAATGCCCAGCCGCGCCTGCCCCTCGTCCAGCGCGCGGGCGATCCCGCCGATCACCGTCGCGAACGGCACCCCGCGCGCGGTGTGGCCTTGCGGATCGACGAAGATCTCGACGTGGCGCACGTTGTCGGCGTGCGCGCGTTCGAGATAGGCGATGGTCAGGTCGTAGAAGTCCTGCCCGGTCAGCAGCACGCTCATCCCCTGGTAGTAGATGTCGAGGAAGTCCTGCAGATTGGAGAACCGATAGGCTGCGCGCACCTCGTCGGCCGACTTGAAGGGTATGTTGACCCCGTTGCGCGCGGCGAGCACGAACAGCATCTCGGGCTCGAGCGAGCCTTCGATATGCAGGTGCAACTCGGCCTTGGGCAGCCGTTCGATCAGCGCGTGGCGGGCAGCGGTGTCCATGCGGCGAGTCCCCGTGAGCGACGTAGTTCGCCTTTGCTGGACCGTGGCCAACCGGTGGTCAACCATCTCCACGCCCTTGCCCCGTGTTCCTTTTCCGTTCTAAGCCGGGCGGGTGAGCGAGTCTCCCCACCTCCCCTTGCCCGCGCTCCCCCTGCCCGCGCTGCACGCCAGCCACGGCGGCTGCTGGCTGCGCGGCGGCGAAGGGAGCACGCGCGGGGTCGGCAAGGGCGAGGCGATCACCGCGGCGGCGGACACCCCGCTGCTGATGCTCAATGCGCCCTTGGTGGCGAGCCGGCTGGGCTATCCCGACCTCTCGGGGCTCGACCTGCTCGAACTCTACGCCTTCGTCCGCCCGGCGCAGTTCATGGTGCCCACGCCCAAGGGCCTCGCCCACGCCTGCGGTCTTCCCGAACCCAAGGGCGACGAAGCGGTGCCCCTGCTGCTCCAGCAAGCGACCGAGGCGCTGCTCGCGCAATGCGAGGCGGAAGACTGGGCCGAACGCGAGGGCGCGTGGACCGTGCTCCAGTCGCTCGCGCGGATGCGCTGGCCGTGGGCGCCGCTGCTGGGCCCGCGCATCCGCAAGCCCGAGCGCGCCGAGCGCTGGCTGTTCACGCGCCTGCCCGAATGGGAAGAAGCCCCCGAACGCCCCCAGCCAGCGCAAGTCGCGCTCGACGGCGCGCAGGTCGAACGCCGGCTCGCTGAACTGACCGGCGCGGGCGCGGAGAGCCGCCCCGCCCAGCGCGCCTATGCGCGCGAGGCAGCGGGCGCCTTCGCCCCGCGCAAGCGCGAGCGCGAGCCGCACCTGCTGCTGGCGCAGGCGGGAACGGGGACGGGCAAGACCTTCGGCTATCTCGCCCCGGCCTCGTTGTGGGCCGAGCGCTCGGGCGGCACGGTCTGGGTCTCGACCTACACCAAGGCGCTGCAACGCCAGCTGCGCCGCGAAAGCCGCCGCGCCTTCCCTGCGGCACGCGCCAAGGAACAAGGGAGCACGCCCGCCGTGGTCGTGCGCAAGGGGCGCGAAAACTACCTGTGTCTCCTGAATCTGGAGGATGCGCTGCAAGGCGGTTTCGGCGGGCGCGCGGCCATTCTCGCGCAGCTCGTGGCTCGCTGGGCCGCATTCAGCCAGGACGGCGACATGATCGGCGGCGACCTGCCCGGGTGGCTCGGCACACTGTTCCGCAAACGCGGGATCAGCGCGCTCACCGACCAGCGCGGCGAATGCGTTTATGCCGGGTGTCCGCACTACCGGAAGTGCTTCATCGAACGCGCCGCGCGCGATTCCGCCCAGGCCGAACTGGTCATCGCCAACCACGCGCTCGTCATGGTCAACGCCGCGCGTGGGCGCGACGTGGCGCAGCGCCCGACGCGGATCGTGTTCGACGAGGGCCACCACGTGTTCGACGCGGCGGATTCGACATTCGCCGCCGCGCTCACCGGCGCGGAGACCATCGAGCTTCGGCGCTGGGTGATCGGCCCCGAGGGCAAGGCGCGCGGCCGCCGCCGGGGCCTCGCCGCGCGGCTCGCCGATGTCGCGAGCTACGACGAGGAAGGCGCCAAGGCGATCGCCCAGGCCCGCGCGGCGGCCGAGGCCCTGCCCAGCGAGGGCTGGCTCGCACGGCTGCAGGAAAACGCGCCATCGGGCCCGCTCGAGGAGCTGCTCGCCGCAACCCGCGCGCTGGTCTACGCCCGCGACGAGAGCGGCGGGCAGGACGCGGGCTATGGGCTGGAGACCGAAGCCGCCCAGCTCGACGGGCCCTATGTCGAGATCGCCGTCGCCGCGCAGGAAGCGCTGGAAGAGCTGCGCCGCCCGCTGATGCGGCTCGCGCTGCGGCTGGAAGCGGTCGTCGCAGAGCCGCCCGACTGGCTCGACGGCCCGGCGCGCGCACGGATCGAAGGCGCGCGCGGCGCGATCGGCTGGCGCACCGACCTGCTCGCGGGATGGATTTCGCTGCTCGGCCGGCTCGGCGGATCGCCCGATCCCGATTTCGTCGACTGGCTTGCGGTCGACCGTTCCGACGGGCGCGAATGGGATGTGGGGCTTCACCGCCATTACCTCGACCCGATGAAGCCTTTCGCCGAAGTCGTGCTCTCCCCCGCGCACGGCGCGCTGCTGACCAGCGCGACGCTGCGCGACGGCGAGGACTGGGACAGCGCGGTCGCGCGCAGCGGCGCGGGCCACCTGCATCTCGCGCCGCACCTGTTCGCCGCCGAGAGCCCGTTCGACTATGCCGCGCAGGCCGAGGTCCTGATCGTCACTGACGTGCCAAAAGGCGACGTGGCCGCGCTTGCGGCCGCCTATGCGCGGCTGATCGCGGCATCAGAGGGCGGCGCGCTGGGGCTGTTCACCGCGATCCGGCGGCTGCGCGCGGTGCATGGGCGCATCGCCGACCGCCTCGCGCGCGACGGGCTGCCGCTCTACGCGCAGCACGTCGACCCGATCGACACCGGCACGCTGGTCGACATCTTCCGCGACGACCCGCACGCCTCGCTGCTCGGCACCGACGCGCTGCGCGACGGGGTGGACGTGCCGGGCCACTCTCTGCGGCTGGTGGTGATGGAGCAGGTGCCCTGGCCCAAGCCATCGATCCTCCACCGCGCCCGCCGCGCCGCGAACGGCGGTTCGGCCTACGACGACCGGCTGATCCGCGCGCGGCTGGCGCAGGCCTTCGGGCGCCTGATCCGCAGCAGGGAGGACCACGGCGCCTTCGTCGTGCTCTCGGCCGCCTTTCCCAGCCGCCTGCTCAGCGCCTTCCCGCCCGGAACCCCGGTCACGCGGCTCGCGCTGGAAGAGGCCTTGCAACGCGTCGCCCGGCGTGCTTCCCCTCTCGCGCACCCCGCCCCCGCGATTCAGTCGCAAGAGGATGACGCTTGAAGACCCTCGGCCTGTTCCGTCACGCCAAGTCCGACTGGTCCGACGCGCGCGCGCGCGATTTCGACCGGCCCTTGAACGCGCGCGGACGCAAGGGCGCGCGGCTGATGGGCGAGCATGTGCGCGACTCGGGCTATCGTTTCGACCGCGTGATCGCCTCGCCCGCGGTGCGCGTCGCCGAAACGATCGAGGAAGCCACCAAGGCCTTCGGGCGCAGTTACCCGGTCGAGTGGGACCGGCGCATCTACCTCGCCAGCTCGGCCACGCTGCTCGACCTGCTGCGCGGCATCGAGGGCGATCCGGCGAGCGTGCTGATGGTCGGCCACAACCCGGGCCTTGAAGACCTGATCTTCGACCTCGTGCCCGATGACGGATCGAGCCCGCTGCGCGACGAGGCGGAAGTGAAGTTCCCCACCGCGACCTTCGCCGTGCTCGAAATTCCGGTCGACAGCTGGGCCGACCTGGAAGAGCGCACCGCGAAGCTGGTGGCGATGACCCGCCCGCGCGACCTCGATCCCTCGCTGGGGCCGGAGCGGGTGGATTGACCGCGCCGCCGCCCGACCAATCGACTCCCGACCTCTCCGACATGCAACGGCTGCTCGCGATCATGGCGCGGCTGCGCGATCCGCAAGGCGGGTGCGAGTGGGACCTCGCGCAGGACTTCTCTACCATCGCGCCCTACACCATCGAGGAGGCCTACGAGGTCGCCGACGCGATCGAGCGTGGCGACATGGCGCTGCTGCGCGAGGAACTGGGCGACCTGCTGCTGCAGGTGGTGTTCCACAGCCGCATGGCCGAGGAAGCCGGGCAGTTCGACTTCGCCTCGGTGGCCGAAGCGATCTCGGACAAGATGGAAGCGCGCCACCCGCACATCTTCGGGGAAGGCCATCACGAGCCGACCGGCCGCGAGGAGCGCTGGGAGGCGCTCAAGCACGCCGAGCGCGCAGCCAAGGGGGCGACCGGCGCGATGGACGGCGTCGCGCTTGCCCTGCCAGCGCTGATGCGCGCCGAAAAGCTTCAAAAGCGCGCCGCGCGCCAGGGCTTCGACTGGCCCGACACCGCAGGCCCCGCGGCGAAGATCGTCGAGGAGATCGACGAGCTTGCCGCCGCGCGCAGCGAAGCCGAGCGGATTGACGAAGCAGGCGACCTGCTGTTCGCCGCGGTCAACCTCGTGCGCGCCAACGGCGTTGCGCCCGAAGACGCGCTGCGCGCCGCCAACGCCAAGTTCGAACGCCGCTTCCGTGCGATGGAAACGCTTGCCGGCGGCAGGTTCGCCCAGCTCTCGCTCGACGAGCAGGAAGCGCTGTGGCAGCGCGTCAAGGCGGCGGAGCGCAACCCCGCCGCCTGACGCATCAGGCCGCGATGTGGCGGTACACGGCGCGTTCGTGGCTGAACGCCTTGAAGCCGAAATAGCCGTGATAGCTACCCATGCCGCTGGTGTTCACGCCGCCGAACGGCAAGCGGTTTTCGAGGTAGTGCGAGAACACGCCGTTGATCGTGGTGCCGCCCGACGAGGTGCGCGCCAGAACCTTCTCCACGTTCGCTTCGTCCGGGCTGAACATATAGAGCGCCAGCGGCTTGTCGCGCGCCTCGATGTATTCGATCGCCTGGTCCAGCGTGTCATAGGTCATGACCGGAAGCAGCGGGGCGAAGATCTCGTCCTGCAGGATCTTCATCTGCGGGGTGACATCGGTCAGCATCGTCGGGTGGACGGTGAGGTCGGCCTCCTCGAAGGTGCCGCCCACGGCCACGCTCGCGCCTTGCGCCACCGCATCGTCGAACATCCCCTTCACGCGGTCGAAGTTCGCCTTGTTGACGATCTGCGCGATGCCCGCCTTGTTGAGCGTGCCGTCCTCGCCATAGAGGTTCGCCTTCACGTTCGCGGCAAAGGCCTCGACCAGCGGCTGCTTCTGTTCTTCCTTCACGAAGACGTAGTCGGGGCAGATGCAGGCCTGGCCGCCGTTGAACTGCTTGGCCCCGGCCAGCGCCGCGCCGATCGCCGCAACGTCCGCGCCCTCATCGACGATCACCGGCGACTTGCCGCCCAGTTCCAGCGTCACGGTGGTGAGGTGTCTGGCCGCAGCGGCCATCACGATCCTGCCGACGCGCGGGGATCCGGTGAAGAAGATGTGGTGGAACGGCAGGTCGAGCAGCGCGGTCGCGACGCTCACGTCGCCTTCGAACACCGCGACTTCCCTTTCGTCGAACACTTCCGCGACGATGACCTTGGCGATCCGCGCGGTCGCCGGGCACAGGTCGGTCAGCTTGACCATGCAGGTGTTGCCCGCCGAAATCGCCGCCGCGACCGGGCCGAAGGTGAGGCCGATCGGGAAGTTCCACGGACCCAGCACCAGGCACACGCCGCGCGCTTCGTGGATGATCTGCGCGCGGTCGGTGGCAACGCGCGAGGGCGTGACTTCGGTTGGCGCCATCCAGTCGTCGAGGCTGTCGATGGCGAGCTGGATGTTGCCGACGATGTTCAGCACCTCGGTCACGCGGATCTCGCCCTCGGGCTTGCGCGTGTCCTCGAGCACGGCGGCGACGATGTCGTCGGCGTGCGCGGTGATCGCGTCGCGGAACTTCGTCAGCTTTTCCCTGCGCACTTCGGCGCTCGACGCCTTCACGTCCCACTGATGATCCTGCTGCAGCGCGAAGACGCGCGCGATGTCGGCGGCGGTGGCGTTCTCGGGGACGTAGGTCATGCGGTTTCTACCATCTGTTATGAACGGGTCGGTCGCCTACATGGTCCCGGCGGCCCGGCAAGACAAGCCTGGCGCGTTGCGCGGGGTGGCACGCGCGGTCGCCAGCCCGGACCGCTCCGAAACCCGCGGATTCGCGTCGAAGTTGACGGAGGCGACGGTGTCCTGGCGGAAAGCGGGGACCGGCCGGGAAAAGGCGCGCAATCGACGGGACGATGTCCGGAAGGCATGGTGGTTGGGCACACCGCCGGAGTATCAATTCGCCGCCGTGTAGGACAGCGCGGCATCCGTAATTTTGCTTTGACCGCGGCGAAATTGTTCCCCTAGTTGACATCCAAACAGGAGGGCCAGCCGTGGCGAACACACTGACGACACAGACGATATCCAACGAACTCGCCGAAACGCTGATGCGCGGCGCGGTCGCCAAGGCGCAGGAGATGGGCATCCCGATGTGCATCGCCATCGTCGATCCCTCGGGCACGCTCGTCCAGTTCCTGCGCATGGACAAGGCGCCGCTGCTCAGCGTCCAGATCGCGCAGGACAAGGCCTATACCACGGTCTCGTTTTCGATGCCGACGCACGAGTGGCACGAATTCATCAAGGACGACGCGCCGCTGCTTCACGGCATCGTCCATACCCCGCGACTGGTGGTGTTCGGCGGCGGCTACCCGGTCAAGGTCGACGGAGAGGTCGTCGGCGGGATCGGCGTGAGCGGCGGGCATTACAGCCACGACATGCAGGTCGCCGAGGCCGCGTTGGCGGCGACTGGGCTGTCATAGCCTGGCGCGGGATACGGGATACCGTGTCAGCGGGGGTTCCTTACAACCGATAAAACCGCCCGACATCCCTGCTCGCCAGCCTGACCCGCAGCCTCAACTCCGGCACCCCGCCCGCGTTCTCGCGTTCGACTTCGCTCAGCACTTCGCCGTGCGCGTGGAGCCAGGCGATGCGCTGGCCGTCGCTGACCGGCAGCGTCACTTCGATTGTCTCGGCCTCGCCCGTCAGCAGACCGCTCACCAGCTCCAGCAGCTCCGCCGTGCCTTCGCCGGTCAGCGCCGAGATCGGCACCACGGGAAGGCGCGCCACGTCGTGCGCGATCAGATCCCGGCGCATGGCGCGTTCGTCGGGGCTCAAAAGGTCCCACTTGTTCCACGCCTCGACGATGGGGATCGCCGAGCCCGGCTCGCCCTCCTCGCCGCCGATCACGCCGAGTTCGGCCAGCACCTCTTCCACCTGCGTCTTCTGCGCGGCGGTGGCTGGATTGGCGATATCGCGCACGTGGACGATCACGTCGGCGGCGGTCACTTCCTCCAGCGTCGCGCGGAAGGCGGCGACGAGCTGGGTGGGAAGGTCCGAGATGAAACCCACGGTGTCGGACAGGATCGCCTTTTCGACCCCCGGCATACGGATCGCGCGCATCGTGGGGTCGAGCGTGGCGAAGAGCAGGTCCTCGGCCATCACCCCCGCGCCGGTGAGGCGGTTGAACAGCGTGGACTTGCCCGCGTTGGTATAGCCGACCAGCGCGATCACCGGCCACGGCGCGCGCTGGCGGCGTTCGCGATGGAGGCCCCGGGTGCGGCGCACCTGTTCCAGCTCGCGGCGCAGGCGGGCCATGCGGTCGCGGATCATGCGGCGGTCGGCCTCGATCTGCGTCTCGCCCGGGCCGCCGAGGAAGCCGAAGCCGCCGCGCTGGCGTTCGAGGTGGGTCCATGACCGCACCAGCCGCCCGGCCTGGTAATCCAAGTGCGCGAGCTCGACCTGCAAGCGCCCCTCGGCGGTCGCCGCGCGCTCGCCGAAGATCTCGAGGATCAGCCCGGTGCGGTCGATGACCTTGCGGCCGAGCTTTTCCTCGAGGTTTCGCTGCTGGATCGCCGAGAGCGCGCCGTCGACGATGACCAGTTCGGCCTCGTTCTGGTTGGCCGCAACGCCGATGTTCTGGACCTGACCCTCGCCGAACAGCGTGGCGGGCCTGACCTGCCGGATCGGCAGGACGAAGCCGTCCACCACCTCAATGCCGATGGCGAGCGCGAGGCCCTTGCCCTCTTCGAGCCGCGCCTCGGCATCCTCGCCGAGCCCGGCCCCGCGCATGCGGATGTCGGGCACGACGACGATCGCGCGCGCGCCGCGGGTGACTTCGCCGGTCAGGTCCTCGGATTTGCCGGTGCGCCGGTCTTCGATCTCGTCGCTCAGGTCAGGCGTCCTCGCCATCCCAGTCGCCCGACAGGTCGACATGGCCGGCCGGCTGGATCGTGGAGACGGCGTGCTTGTAGGCGAGCTGCACGTAGCCCTCGCGCTCGAGCAGCATGCAGAACAGGTCGTAGGCGGCGACCTTGCCCTGGAGCATGACGCCGTTGACGAGGAACATCGTCACCTGCACTCCCGCGTCGCGCACGCTGGAGAGGAACACGTCCTGAAGCAGCCGAGCCTTGCGGCTGGCGTCGTCACCCCCGGTGAATTGCTCGATCGAGAGCTGTGAGCCCGGCATGATCGTGGAGATCGCGTGCTTGTAGACGAGCTGCGACTGGCCGTCGCGGCGCAGCAGGATCGAGAAGTTGTCGAACCAGGTGACGATGCCCTGCAGCTTCACGCCCTTCACCAGGAACATGGTGACGGGCACCTTGTTCTTGCGCAGCAGGTTGAGGAAGGCGTCCTGGAGGTTCTGCCCGTTCTTGCCGGCCGAAGCCGCGCTCTTTTCGGAAGCGGCCGGGCGCGGCGCAGCGTCCGACTCCACCGTCGGTTCTGGTTTCGACCGCGGGCGCGCGGAAAGGGTCTTGCCGGTCATTTCACGTGACTCCAGTTTGTTGGCGGGCGCTGGTCGTTACGCCCGCAATCTGGCCCGCCGCGAAGTCAGCCCCGCGACAGACCGGGTTCATGCGCCTTTGTATTGCCCGAACTTCCCCGCGTAAACTTGAAAAAAAGCGCGAGGCTTGCGTTTATTTCAGTCGACCTCGTCCTCGCGCCGGTCGGCCATGCCGAGCAGTTTCAATTTGCGGTGCAAGGCCGAGCGCTCCATCCCGATGAAGGTCGCGGTCTTTGAGATATTGCCGGAAAACCGCCGGATCTGGACGCGCAGGTACTCGCGTTCGAAGTTCTCGCGCGCCTCGCGCAGTGGCACGCCCATCAGCTGCGAAGCGCCGTTACCCTCGCCCATCGGGCCAGAGACGATCTCGGAGGGGAGCATGTCCGAATCGATGCGCCCAAGCCGCTCGCGCGGGGCGAGAATCACCGTGCGCTCGACCACATTGCGCAGCTGGCGCACGTTTCCGGGCCAATCGTAGGTCTGAAGCGCGGCCATCGCTTCCGAGGCGATCGCCGGGGGCGAGACTCCCTGGTCCGAGGCGTAGCGGGCGAAGAAATGATCGACCAGCGCGGGAATGTCGTCGCGCCGCTCGGTCAGCGAAGGGATCGCCACCGGCACGACGTTGAGCCGGTAGAACAGGTCCTCGCGGAAGCGGCGTTCCTCGATCTCCTTTTCGAGCGGACGCGACGAGGACGAAACGACGCGCACGTCGACGCGCAGCTGGCGGTGCCCGCCGACACGCACGAAAGTCTGCTCGGTCAGCACGCGCAGGATGCGCGCCTGGCTCGACGCGGGCATTTCGGCGACCTCGTCGAGGAACAGCGTGCCGCCGTCGGCCATCTCGAGCAGACCCGCGCGCACCAGCTTGCCGTCGGCCTCCTCGCCGAACAGTTCCTGCTCGAAGCGCTCGGGCGTGATGCGGGCCGAGTTGACCGTGACGAAGGCGCTGTTGGCGCGCGGGCTCCAGCTGTGGAGCAACCGCGCGGCGACTTCCTTGCCCGAGCCGGCAGGTCCGGTGATCAGCACGCGGCTGCCGGTGTTGGCCACGCGCTTGAGCGTCGCGCGCACGCCGTTGATCGCCGGGCTCGACCCGGTGAACTCGTCGGCGACCGAGAAGCCCTGGCGCAGCTGGGCGTTCTCGCGCCGCAGACGCTCGGTCTCGGTGGCTCGGCCGACCAGGTGGAGCAGCCGCTCGGCCTCGAACGGCTTTTCGAGGAAATCCATCGCCCCGCGGCTGATCGCGGAGACCGCGGTGTCGATGTTGCCGTGGCCGGAGAAGATCACCACCGGCAGTTCCGGCTCGCGCTTCTTGATCTCGTCGAGCACTTCGAGCCCGTCCATCGGGCTGCCGTGGAGCCACACGTCGAGCAGCACGAGGCTGGGGCGGCGTTCGTCC